>JAGAZW010000192.1 GCA_017939855.1 Clostridia bacterium
CAAGCGGTAACATCATAAATAGTCCGGCAAATGCAGGAATGGTATAGGTAAGATATGGAAAATAACTTACCAACATAAAAGATGCTGCAAGAGAGGCCGTTAAAGCACTGATTGTAATTTTAGTATTACTTTTCAAAATGGTCACCAACTAACAGCAGGATATTAAATCTCCGCCCATACATTCACAACAACAATCAGCGCAGATTAAACCCTGACATACATCACAAGAATTACAACCACCTGCAGCACCGTATGATCTGTTATAAGGATTATACTGACCTCGACTTTGAGCCTGAGCACGATTCAAGGCATCTCTGTATTCAGGATTACCCGGCTCCATACGACAAGCAGTTGCAAAGCTTGTGTATGCCTGGTCGAACCAACCTCTGCGGAAAAGAACGGTTCCGTTAAGGAAATACCATTCTGCATTTCTCGATTCAACAGGTACTCCGTCGAGTACCTCTTGAGCTTGTTCGTATCGTCCCTGCGAAATAAGGGAACGCACCTCAGGAAAAGCAGAATTTGAGTTTGCATATCCTCCGGCTTTTTTCTTTCCCTTACCGCTTCTGCGACCGTTCATTATCTCATCGTAGGCATCATTAATTTCCTTCATCTTCTCACTTGCAAGATCAGATAATGGATTATCCGCATAATTATCAGGATGATATTTTCTTGCCAATTCACGATAGGCATCCTTTATTTCCTGATCAGTAGCGTCCTTTGAAACTCCTAATACTGCATATGGGTCTTTCATTAATTTAACTCCTTTTTAAAGGTATCTTCCAAACCTAAATATATTATATTTCCTAAAATACTCTTATACTTTTTAATATCCAGCAGCTCAAAGGCCAATGCCGCTTCATTGGAACAAAAATAAAGGTGAGGCACTATTTTTTCCTTAATATAGTCCTCCATATCTCCCTGTATAGAGTATCTTAGCGGATTATAAGAATTGTTTTTAATATCTTTCTCTAAATCTACAGCAGCATCAAGAAGATAAATATATCTCCCCAGACAGTAACCCATTCGTTCCAGTGCTCTTTTTTGAATAGCATCCTCGCTGCAAAGAGAAATCAGCTTTGATAACATAACTGCGGTAGGATCTGCCGCCTTATCGATATGACTGCATTTTTCTTTTTCCAAAAGTGACTGTTTTTGTATATATTCGCTTACTATCTTTTCAATATAGGGGAAATTTTTCGCCGCTTTCTTATAGGAAAAATAAAATATTGGTTTAATCGCCATATATCCGATTTTCTTAAATCCTTTTTCATCATTTATATTATCAAGAATTTTATAAAAAAGCAAGATCATAGCAGCTGATGCCGGCATTTCAAGAGACTCTTCATCCTTGCAATAATTGCACTTCTTCAAGGGATTAAAGGCACATATTTTTCGCTCGAAGGCAGGACAACCTTCCTTAAGTGACATATTAAGCAAGGTCAAAAAAGTAAAATCATAACTTAAAGTAAGTCTTGAAATAAAACCATAGTTTTTACCAAGCTTTCTGCACAAAGAACAATATATCGCCTTATAAGTATCAAATTCTTTTACCTTTAATTCCGACTTGTTTGCTCTGATGTAACCAAACACAATCTTACACCCTTTCAATGTCACATTTTAAACGAAAAACAGATTATATTGGTGAATAATGTGTTAATTATAGCAATTTCTTCAAATACTTACCTGTATATGATTCCTCACATTCGCAAATTTTTTCAGGAGTTCCCTGACACACAACCTTGCCGCCCCTGTCTCCGCCTTCGGGACCTAAATCAATAATATAATCGGCAGTTTTAATAACATCAAGATTATGCTCAATTACCAAAACGGTATTACCCGTATCCACAAGACGCTGCAAAACTTCAATAAGTCTATGAACATCGGCAGTATGAAGACCGGTAGTAGGCTCATCTAGAATATATATCGTTTTTCCGGTTGAACGCTTTGATAGCTCTGTAGCGAGTTTTACTCGTTGGGCTTCACCGCCCGAAAGTGTTGTAGCCGGTTGACCGATTTTTATATATCCAAGTCCCACATCATAAAGAGTTTTTAGTTTGCGATGTATCTTTGGTATGCTTTCAAAAAAGTTCATACCCTCTTCAACCGTCATTTCCAAAACATCGTGAATGTTTTTGCCCTTATATCTCACATTAAGAGTTTCCCTGTTGTATCTCGCACCGGCACACACTTCGCAGGGAACATAGATATCGGGAAGAAAATGCATTTCAATTTTAAGTATGCCATCGCCCTGACAAGCTTCACAACGTCCGCCCTTGA
>JAGAZW010000193.1 GCA_017939855.1 Clostridia bacterium
AAAATTATTTTCAAGAATTATGGCATTTAATTTTTCGTGCAAGCCTTCAACTTCCTTCGTTTCTGCCATTGCTGTTATGTTTGCCGTAAGCACACAGATAACAAGCACTATTGATATAAGTTTTTTCATAAAACGTCTCGTATAATATAATTATCCTCAAACTAAAGATAATTGTATTATACTTTTCCTTTCTTTAAATTTTTATTTTAACAACTGCAATTATCTGTTTAGTGATAGATCGTAGTTGTTTTTTTGTTTTGTTTATACCAAAGGATAGCTACCTTTGATATAATATATAGGCACTGTGGATTTGTTCATAAAATTTACAGCTTCGACTGTTCAAAGGAGACTCAAACCACAGTATTTCGCCTTAATTGTTAATCAGTTAGTTAACGCTTTGACGTTTTTATTTGCGAGATTACATTGTCGAAATTCTTGTGGCAAACAAGCAGTGCTAATTATTTTTTTAGGAGGTTTTAACCTAATGTATTTTGTTGGAATTGATGTTTCCAAATACAAGTATGATTGCTTTATCGTATCTTCAGACGGTGAAGCTCCTTTTGGTGTATTTTCCTTTGAGAACAACAAACAAGGTTTTGAAATGTTTCTTGACAGATTGAATTCTCTTAATTCTTCTGAAGAAAAAAGAATAGGATTTGAATCTACAAGTCATTACACTTTAAACCTTAAGCTGTTCTTAGAGAAACACTCCTACACCTTTGTGGAGTTTCAACCAGCTCTGATTAGTCAGTACGGAAAAGCTCTATCGCTTAGAAAGACTAAAACCGATGCAATAGATTCGCAGACTATTGCTCGTTGGTTAATGACAGTAGAGTACAAACCCTATCCATCGTCATTTTACCACAATTATTCTCTAAAGTCACTAACTAGATTAAGATTTTCTTTAATTAAGCAAAGAACTTTTTATTTAATCAGAATTACTGACATTTTAGACCACATTTTTCCTGAGTTTAAACCGTTTTTTAACAACAACTTTAGCTCCACAGCTTTACATATTCTTGAAAAGTATGGTTCGCCTGAAAAAATTGCAGCATTCAGAACCACTTCATATGATGAACTTCGCAAGATTTCAAGAGGTAAGTTTTCTATGCAGAAATTTCTTGCTTTAAAAGAACTTGCAAAAAATTCTGTTGGTGTTTCCAATCGGATTTTTGAAATGGAGCTATCTTGCGTTTTAAGGCTCTATCGTCAAATTGATGAAGAAATCACCAATATTGAAGCTGAAATTAAAACTCTTACTCTTGAACTTAACAGACCTTGTTTAACTATTCCCGGAGTTGGAATTTTATCTGCCGCAGTTATCCTTTCTGAATATGGAGATATATCCAAATTCAAATCACCGGCACAGATGCTTTCTTTTGCAGGTTTAGAACCTGGCTACTTTCAATCAGGTCAATCTGAGCATACAGGTCATATGGTTAAGCGTGGTTCATCACATTTAAGATGTGCTATTATCAATTGTTGTTTACCTTTAATTCAGTTCAATATGACGTTTGCTGAATTCTACGCCAAAAAGCGTGCTGAGGGTAAACCACACAGGGTTGCTTTATCTCATGTTGCCAAGAAGTTAATCAGGTTGATTTATACACTTGAAACCACTAATCAGCCATTCAAAGCAGACAAGCTTCTATAACTAACTTCTAAAACTTATACTTTAGACTTTTTAAAAAATTAATTTTAAAGGGTCTATTTGTCATGCAATCTTTTATTTTAAAAATTTCTTTGTACTTTTTTCTAAAAAACTATTGACTTTTAATAGTTAGTCTCCTTTGTTTTAAGTATAACTTAAATACTGTAATTAGTCAACAAGCATATTTCACTTTGTACAGCAATAACATTAAAAGAAGAAGGAGTGAATTTGTTATGGCACAAGGCTATATTTTAGTACAGGTATCGGTGGCACAGCAAAGCCTGCCGCTTGAAAACGCTAAGGTTGAGATTTATGCCCACGACGGTGAGGAGAGGAATTTGATAAGCTCATCTTTTACTGACCCCGAGGGAAAAACTGTTCGTTTTACCGTGGAAGCACCTGACATTTCTTTTTCCGAAACACCGGATAATACGAGTACACCTTTTAGCTTGTTTGATGTTTTCATAACCTCGTCAGGCTTTTATTCCGTTGCAGTAAGGGATATGCAGGTTTTTGCTGAAAGAACGTCAATTCAGTATGTAAATATGATACCTCTTCCCGAAGGTGTGACGGAGGGCGAAAAAATAATAGTTGTAGTTCCTCAGAATCTGTAAAAAAGGAGATTTTTATGCCAACACCATATATTCCCGAAACAATAACAGTCCATTTAGGACCTCCCGACTCAAATGCACAGAATGTTACATTAACCTTTCCTGAATACATAGAAAACGTGGCATCGGGTGAAATTTATCCAACCTGGCCCGTTGAATCATTAAAAGCAAACATATATGCACAGATAAGCTTTGCTTTAAACAAAATCTATCTTGAGTTTTACCGCTCCCGTGGCTACGATTTTGATATAACAAATTCAACTGCCGTCGACCAGTCTTTTTCTCCGGGGCGAAATGTGTTTGAAAACATAAGCGAGCTTGTTTACGAAATATTTGACACCTACATAAGACGTGAGAATTTTACCGAACCGTTGGCGGCGAGGTTTTGCAACGGCACCACCTCAACCTGCGAAGGGCTTAGTCAGTGGGGAACGGTGGATCTGGCAAATCAGGGGGAAATAGCAATCGACATTTTAAAAACCT
>JAGAZW010000194.1 GCA_017939855.1 Clostridia bacterium
AAGAATATGAAGTTTATACTTTGTTTTATAAAACTCTTCGTTTTCTTTTTGCTCTAAATCTATTATCTCGACAAAACAAGATATAATAGGAGCATTCAACTTTGAAGCAAAATGATAGGCGCCTCTTTTTAAAGGACGGGGTTTGCGGTAGTTAAACCACATTTCCTGCTCGGGATATATAAGCACCGTCTCACCCTTTTTCACAAGTTGGTCTAAAACATCAATAAAATCACGGGTGAGATAACGGAAATCCTCCGACAGAGGTATGGTATCGCCGTATTTCATTAAAAATCCTATTATGCCACTCATCGCAAAGTTTGTTACCTGACTTACAACATTAAGTTTTTTCTGACCCTTACGTTTTACAAAATGTCTTATTACAGTATTTTCAAGCGGACCAAAATGATTGCTTGTTATAAGCACACCATTTAGTGATTTAGGCAGTTTTTCCTCACCTATTATTTCGGTGTTTTTGTTCAAAATTCCCGAGCCTATATTCGCAATTAATCGGGCAAAAAAGCTCTTCACCTTAAAATTAGATTTGTTTTTTGAAGCAATATATGCGTCGGTAATTTCACGAGCCTGTGCAGTGGTTAGTACCGGGTCATCGATTTCTACCTTTTTATAAAAATCCTGCATTTTTGCGGCAGCCTTTATATTTTCTATAACCGCCCTGCGATTTTTACCGATTATCATAATCTTACCTTTACTCCCTTTTCGCTAACCTTTTTAAAGGTTACATCGTTGTTTATGATTTCAAGCGCACGCTTTACCATATTTTCAAGGCATCTTTTTTCTTCTTTAATCTGCTTTTCAGTAAAGTTTTCTCTGTGTTTCTTTAAATATTCTGAATACCCGCTATCCTTTGCATACTGCCAGAAATACTCTCCGTACTGTATGTTATCATAACACCAAGGTTTTGAAAACAGGTTATAGTGTATCAATTTTGCATCAGAGTTTTCAGGTCTTGAAGTGTTGGGCATGGTATCCCACATATCATCAAGATAGTAAATATTGCCGTTACAAATTGCATTGATATAATCCTGGTCCGGAGCTACACTATCAAAATGATATTCGTTTAAAAGAGAAAGAAAATGGGTATGGAAATCAACTTCACGAAGTTTCTTGAGATTCATTAAAAGTACTCCTGAGTTTATGTACTTTTTATTATCCACACCCACCGCTTCACGAATATATTTGCAAAACGGTTCAACGCCCTCTATTGAATGATCGTAACAAGCACCAATAAAATTATCGCTAATATCTGTGTCAAACAGCTCTCCTATGTCTCCCAAAAGCACGATATCGCTATCAATATATATGCCCTTATCATACTGTGGAAACATTGCCGCTATAAACAATCGGAAATATATTGTAAGCGTAAAATATTCACAGCGAAGGCGGTTAGACTTTCTATCGGTTATGCTCTCCATTCCCTTTAAGATGGGAATAAACTCTATCTTGAAGTTAGAAGTAGCAAGTTTAGACAGCTTTTGTTTGTTTTCCTCACTTAACTGCTGATACAAAATTATAGCTTTATAATTTCTGTTTTTATCAGAATTTTTAATTGTCGAAACAAGCGCCACCGATAAAAAAGGGGCATATGAATCGTCTATACTAAAAAAAACAGGAACTTCTTTTTTATTTTTCATAAAATTGCTCTCTCCTTAGAGCTGTACTGTAATTTAAGCTCTGAATATTCGTTTAAAATCTCATCGTATTCGTTAAGATGTAAAATATTGTGCATACCTTTTATATTCCAGGGTTTAACAGATACTGTGCGTATAATGGGAAAAAATCTGAAGCTTGTTGTAAAGTGCTGAAAAACCGTGTCCTTATGAAGTTTACGTTGCTCGTTAAATTTACGGCTTACGATCCTTTTGCAAACCGACAATTTATTGAGAGCAGATTGGTCAGGCATAAACATTTCTGTATCTCGGCAACGATTTCGACATTTTTTAAAAAGTCCTGTCTGCCTGATTTTGGGAAGATTAAGCAGTAATACTCCCGAATTCAGATAGTCCCTTTTTAAAGGCTGATTTCTAAAAAACCAACTGCCGTAATAATCAAGTACCCCGCACATTTCAATATTTTCCATATCCATATTATAAAATTTTATAGGATTTAGTCTGCAAATAACATCATTATCAAGATATAAAATTTTATCAGGAAGCTCTTCAACTAAATCAGCGTAGAGTCTTAACATGCACATTGGTGTGAATCTGGTGTTCATATTTGCATCTGGAATACAACTTTTGAAAATTTCGGTTATATTTATAAGTTTTATAAAACTTTCTTGATTCTTTCTTTTTACAACTTCATCAAGAAAGTTACAATAATCTTCACTTAACGCCTTGTATTCTGTGCTGCCATAGCTTATACCTGCTGTAAGTACATAAACATTAAGTTTCTCCGGACAATTTTTTATAAGTGACAGTATTGATATAAGCAAGCCGTCTTTAATATTTCCATCCCCGCAATAAAGCACATTCATACTTTTCACCTTCTCAACATTTTTCGAAGCCTACAAGAAGTCCTCCCTTTTCGGCATAAAAACTGCAAAGACCACGGCATTTATAAACTTCTATCTGAATTTTATCAAATTCTTCAGTTAAGCGTTTTTTGATAATTTTTGCAACATTTTCATTAAAGCAATGTGCTATCCTTATCCTGCCGCCTTTGTAACCCTCACTCCTTAGGCGTTCAATTATACTATCGATTGCCTTTTTTTCTCCACGACATTTATCCAGCGGCTCTAAATCTCCTTTGCTGCTGGCTTTCCCCACAACACGAATACCAAGAAGCCCCGCTGCCTTTGCAGTCACAGTACTTACTCTACCATTATTTGCAAGATTTCTCATTGATTCCAGCATAAAAATAAGTCCGGTTTTTAGGCGATATTTTGAAATTTCATTGCAAATTTTTTCAAACTCTTTACCCTCTTTAATCAGCTCGGCTATCCTTTCAATTATAAGCTTTATTTCTGGACCTGCCGTTAAGGAATTAAGAACGAAAACCTTTCTGTCAGGGTACAGGCTTTCATACATCTGCTTAGCTATACACGCTGTATTATAACTCCCGGAAAGTGTCCCGGTTATAGTTACACAAAAAATATATTCTGCATCCCCAAAGCCCTTTAACCAATCTTCCGGATTAGGACAAGAGGTAGAAGATTTACCCTTATATTTTAAGAGGGTATTTACCATGTTCTCAACATCGAGTTTTTCATTATCAATAAACTCATCGTCATTCGTTACAATTTTCAATGCTGCCGACGAGAATTTAACACCGTCGAGCGATGTTATATCCGCAGAAGAATCTGCAACAATTTTAAACTTATCCATTTGTTTGCTCCTTATAAATAAATTTCAATAACGCCAAGAAACTCAATTGGCATTTTAATTATATTTATAAGCTTTTAAAAATACTATCTACTTCTTATTCTCCTTACTATAATTTCCAATCTTCACATGTAGAGAGTCCAATCTACTTCTCTACCAATGGTGGAATTGGCTTAAATAAAGCAAAAAAACGCACTGTATTCAACACGTTTCTTCTGCTTTATTGTTTATCTGTTTTTTAGGTCTGGCTCTAAGGAAAGAGCAAAGAAGAATTATTAACTGTCCGGGGATACCCAAGATATATACAGGCCAGAT
>JAGAZW010000021.1 GCA_017939855.1 Clostridia bacterium
ATTCGAAAGCGTTAACGCTTTCATTGATGAATTAAAGAAATATATTCATTACTACAACAATGAAAGAATTTCCTTAAAACTAAAAGGAATGAGTCCGGTGCAATACCGAACTCATTCACTAACAATTTAATATTTAATTTTGTCTAAACTTTGGGGTTCACTTCAAAATTCTCAGCTTTCTTTTTTTGTGTATGCAGAATAAATATTTATATGATCGTAAAAGGCGGGCCATTTAGAGTCTGCGTTTAAGGTTATGCAAATAAATTCGTTGCCGCTTGAGTCTTTTGCGAATGTGGCAAGGCAGAAGCCCGCTTCACTTACAAAGCCTGTTTTACCGCCCAAAACATCAGCTCCTTCAGATTCGGTACCCTTCATATTAAGGAAGAGGTCACTGTGAAGAGTGAGACCTCCGGGATGCTGAGAGGTGTCAGAGGAAACATATTTCTGGGTTGTTAAAATTTCTCTGCATTTATCGTTTTTAAGAGCCTGACTGAAAATCACAGCCAAATCTTCTGCAGTGGTATAGTGATTAGAATCGTAAAGACCCGTACAGTTTGCAAAATTGGTGTTCTTAAGACCTAATTGCTTTGCTTTGTCATTCATAAGCTTGACAAATTCTTCCTCGCTGCCGCTTATCATTACGCCGAGTCCTACTGCCGCTTCGCCGCCTGAGGGAAGTATGGTACCGTAAAGCAGGTCGTCGACAGTTAAAACCTCGCCGGAGGAATACCCCGCCATACTGGCTTCACCGTATATGGGATTAATTATTTTATAGGACATCGTAAAGGTTTGTTCATAGTCGGTGATGTTTTCTACAGCGACCAAAAGGGTCATAATTTTAGTAAGGGACGCAGGAGAAAGCCTTTTTGACTCATTTTTTGAAGAAAGTACAGTTTTGTTTTTAAGATTAACTATAATTCCGCTTTCGCTTTCAATTCCGCTTAAGGTACCGTCACCCTTGTAGAGATTTTTAACCTTTGACATATTGTCGGTATCTTTTGTCGCTTTAGCATAAAGTGTCGCTTTTTCCTTTTTATCGGCAGTCGTTTTCTTAGGTGTTGCGGTCTTCTCGCCCTTAGAAACACTGATAATAAGGGAAACAAGTCCCACAACAACTGCTAAACAAAGTATTGCCACACCCGCACGTATAAGCCTTGCTTTCAAAATCAGCTTTTGACGGCGTTTTCTCTTAAAGTCTTCAGCTGACAAATTTTCGTTTTTTTGTTCTCGTTCTTCCATTCGAGCCTTAATTTCTACCTCTTTTTCAAGCTGTGCGAAATATTCGCCGTAATCCTTTGAATAGAAACTGCCCATTATATTCACCACACTCTGTTTTTAAAATCTGCGTCCGGCGCCGCCGCCGCCAAAGGAACCTCCGCCAAAGGAGCCTCCCGAAAATCCGCCTGAGCTGCCAAAACCGCCGCCACGAAATCCTCCGCCACCGAAGGGGCCGCCAAAGAAAAAGATTCCTCTTCCTCTGAAAACCAAAACATAAACAATAACGACGGCAATAAGAATTATCCAGGAAATAACGATTTTCCAAGGAGAAACGGATGAGGTGACGCTGTTATCGCTCAGCTGGTCTGCAGGGACATAGCCCTCCTCGACCTCAATACCGTATTCGATAAACACTTCGTTTATAAGCGCTTTATAAAGCTCGGTTATACCCTTTGAAAAATTATCGTCGCTAAGATGGGGGATTGCATAATTATCCTCAAGCCGCCCTACCTTACTATCTGGTAAAGCGCCCTCAAGACCATAGCCTACGGCAACATAAAGCTGTCTGTCTTCGACGCTTAAAAGCACAACAATTCCGTTATCATCTTTGGTACCGACACCCCACTGTCTTCCTATATTAAGGGCGTAGTCGGCAGGTTCTTCGCCGTTTGTAGTATCGACGGTGATAACTGTAATTTGTGCAGTAGTCTTATCCTCAAGGTCTTTTCCCCGATTAAGCATTTCTCTCTCGTCTTCAGCCGATAAAACGTCTGCAAAATCGTTTACATATTTTTCTTTTGTGGGGGAAGGGTATCCTTCCTCATTTTCACAGCCGCAAAAGAACAAAGAAAAACATAAAACTACTGCGGCAAGTAAGACCGCAGTAATTCTTTTTTTAAAATTTTGCATCAGTCAAAGGAAACTTCGGGTGCCTCAGTAGCCGATGGGTCGGCTTCAAAATATTCTTCCGCTTCAAAGCCGAACATACCTGCTATGATGTTGCTGGGGAATCTTTTTACCTTTGAATTGTATTCTTTAACAGCGGTGTTATAGTCTCTTCTTGCTACGGCTATACGATTTTCACTGCCTGCAAGTTCATCCTGCAACTGAATATAAAGCTTATCCGATTTAAGCTCGGGATAGCTTTCTGTTATTGCGTTTACCCATACGTCAATAGCACCTTCAAGCTGTGTCGCTGCGGCAGCCTGTTGTTCAACAGAGGTTGCGTTTTTAACCGCTGCACGAGCTTCGGTTACTGCGGTAAAGGTTTCCTGCTCGTAGTCCGAATAGCCCTTTGCGGTCTCAACGAAATTCGGTATAAGGTCAGCACGGCGCTGAAGCTGAACCGAAATCTGAGAGCGCCTTTCCTCAATTGTCTCTTGCTTTGACACAAGTCCGTTATATCCTGCAAATGATGCAATGAGAATAATGAGAACTATTGCAACAACTGCAACAATAATAATGTTACTTTTCTTTTTGAAAAATTCTGACATAAGTATTTACCTCCAAATAATTAGTATACTATCAGTGTAACTGAAAATTATGAACGAATCTACAAAAAAGCGTTATTTTTTGAGATTTTCAACAAATTCGCCGATTCTTTTCAGGGCTTCTAAAATATGCTCTGCTGAGTAGCAGTAGGATACCCTTATAAAGCCTTCTCCACCCTTGCCAAAGGCGGTACCGGGGACAACAGCAACCGCCTTTTCTTTAAGGAGCCTTTCGCAAAACTCGTCGCTTGAAAGTCCGGTGGATTCTATTGACGGAAAGGCATAAAACGCACCAAACGGCTCTCGACAGCTCAGTCCTATTCGGTTAAATCCCGACACCATCAATCTGCGACGGCGGTTATATTCAAGCTGCATTTCTTTGACTACCTCGTCACAGGAACGAAGTGCCTCTATAGCGGCATACTGACTTGTTGTTGGAGCGCACATAATTGCAAACTGATGGATTTTGGTTATCTGTTGCATAATTTCCTTAGGTCCGCAGGCAAAGCCCAGTCGCCAACCGGTCATAGAAAATGATTTTGAAAAACCGTTGACAGTAATGGTTCTTTCCTTCATACCGTCAAGACTCGCAATAGAAACGTGCGGCTTTTTTGTGAAGGTAAGCTCGGAATAAATTTCGTCTGAGATAACAATAATATTTTTATCCCTCAGAACCTCGGCTATTTCCTCCAAATCTTCCCTTTCCATAACAGCACCTGTAGGGTTACAGGGGAAAGGCAGGATAAGAACCTTGGTTTTATCGGAGATTGCCGATAGAAGTTGTTTTTTTGTTAGCTTGAAATTGTCCTGAGCTTTTGTTTCTATAATAACGGGGATTCCGCCTGAAAGAGCAGTAATCGGTTCGTAGCAAACATAGCTCGGTTGCGGAATAATGACCTCGTCACCCTTAGTTACAAGCGCACGGATAGCGGCATCAATTGCTTCACTTCCGCCTACTGTTACAAGAATTTCAGATTTCGGGTCGTATTTTGTATTATATTTTCTGTCCAAATATTTAGAAATTTCTTCTCTTAAGGCTTCAAGACCGCTGTTTGAGGTGTATTTAGTCTTTGAGCGTTCGAGAGAGCTTATACCGGCTGCACGAATTTGCCAAGGTGTCGGGAAATCGGGTTCGCCCACGCCTAAGGATATGACGTCATCCATAGTTGCTGCAATATCAAAAAACTTTCTAATTCCCGAGGGCTTAATCTCGCAAACATCCGGATTAAGTACTAAAGAATAGTCTATCATAAGAGGAAATCACCCCTGTCGTCACGGTCGGAATCGTAGAGCTTGACGTCCATTTCCTTATATCTACGCATAACAAAGTTGGTAGTAGTAGCGGTTATGGAATCAATAGGAGCGAGTTCACGTGCTACAAATTTTGCCACGTCTTGTAGGGATTTTGCTTTTACTACAACATGCAGGTCATAGTCTCCCGATACAAGATAAACCGTTTCAACCTCGCTATAGGCGGCTATCTTTTCGGCAACATCCTCAAATCCGAGCCCGGCTTTTGGCACAACATTAAGCTCGATTATCGCAGACACGTCCGGATTTTCCACCCTTTCCCAGTCTATAACGGTTTTATATCCTTTAATAACTCCCTGTTTTTCAAGGTCTTTCATCATATCATTAACGGTTTTTTCGTCGGTTGCTAACATATCCGCAAGTTGAGAAGCGGTATAACGGGCATTTCTGCTGAGTAGTTTTAAAAGTTCAGATTTCATAAGTAATATGCCTCCTATTTTAATCTATTATATATATTTTATAAAAAAACATATATTTTGTCAACTTTTAATATTTGTTGAAAAAACTGAGCAGATATGTTAAAATTAAATGCTAATGCTTTTATTAAAGGGGGCTAATATATGTCGGAAAAGACGGTAGCCGCTATTTCTACACCTCAAGGAGAAGGCGGAATCAGCGTAATAAGAATATCGGGAGACGATGCGATAAGCATTGCAGACTTGTGTTTTAAAGGGGTCTCGGGCAAAAAGCTATCGTCTTTAAAAGGATATGAAGCGGCTTTTGGCGAGGTTTTTTCAAATGATGAAAAAATAGACGATGCGGTAGCCCTCGTTTTCAGAGAACCTAAAAGCTATACGGGAGAAAATGTAGTAGAGCTTTCGGTGCACGGGGGAAGAATGGCGGCTCAAAAAACCCTCAGCACAGTCTTAAAGGCGGGGGCTGTACCTGCACAAAACGGCGAATTTACCAAACGAGCCTTTTTAAACGGAAAACTTGATCTTTCTGAGGCAGAAAGTGTAATGGAGCTCATTTCTGCTAAGAACAATACAGCTCTCAGACTCTCTCTTGCCGCAAAGGACGGTAAAATAAGCCGTGAGATTGACGTTATAACCGAAAGACTTCTTGAGACTGCTGCAAATCTTGCCGCATACTCGGATTATCCCGACGAGGATATAGAGGGGCTTAATTTTGAAAACTTTTCTAACCTTTTGAATGACTGCTCAAACAAACTAAAAAGAATGCTCGACACCTTTGATAGCTCAAAAACTATACGTGAGGGAATTGATTGCGCCATTGTGGGAAGACCGAATGTGGGGAAATCGACCTTGATGAATTTGCTTTCAGGGTTTGAGCGTTCGATAGTTACAGATGTTGCGGGCACTACACGAGATGTTATAGAAAACACCGTCTGTATCGCCGATATAACCCTTAATCTTGCCGACACTGCAGGTATAAGGCAGACAGACGACCTTGTTGAAAATCTGGGCGTAAGCCTTGCGCAAAAGAGAATGAACACAGCAGCACTCGTTCTTGCAGTTTTTGACGGTTCGTCAGCACTCACAGAGGATGATATTTCTCTGATAAATTGTCTTGATAAGAGGATAACCGTTATAATTATCAACAAGAATGATTTAGGTATAAATATTGACAAATCGGTTTTTGAAGGATTTTGCTGTGTCGAAATTTCCGCAAAAGAGGATGAAAGCATTGATTGTCTCAAAGAGGCGATTGTTGAAATCACTCAGACTGCAAAAATTTCAGAAAGCGATGCGGTTTTAATAAGCGAAAGACAGAGAAACTGTGCAGACCGGGCATATAATGCCGTTTTAGAGGCATTAGATACTTTGAAAAGTGGGTTCACTCTGGATGCAGTGGGAATTTGTGTTGACGATGCGATTTCATCACTGCTGGAGCTTACGGGCAAACGTGTCACAAACGAGGTTTGCGACGAGGTTTTCCGCAGATTCTGTGTTGGAAAATAGAGATCAGAAAACAAGGAGTTTATCAATGGTTCCGAGATATAAAGCAGGAAAATACGAGGTTGCCGTCATCGGCGGCGGTCACGCAGGAATTGAAGCGGCACTTGCAGCGGCAAGACTCGGCTGCCAAACGGTTATGTTTACCATAACTCTTGACTGGGTCGGCAATATGCCCTGTAATCCGTCAATAGGTGGTACCGCAAAGGGACATCTGGTAAGAGAATTGGATGCGCTAGGCGGCGAAATGGGTGTTGCGGCAGACAAAAACACCCTTCAAAGCCGTATGTTAAACCGAGGCAAAGGTCCTGCGGTGTATTCGCTACGTGCACAGATAGACCGCAGAGCATACAGCGGTTATATGAAGCATACAGTGGAGAAACAGCAAAATCTTGATGTCAAACAGGCTGAAATTACCGAACTTGAGTATTCTGACGGGAAATGGTACCTTGTTACTAATCTCGGCGCTCAGTACGAGTGCGATACGGTTATTATTGCTACCGGTACATTTTTAGGTGGCAGAATATATGTGGGCGAAGTAAATTATGAGTCGGGTCCAGACGGCGCTTTCCCTGCAACAATGCTTTCTGAGTCTTTAAAAAAGCTGAACATACCTCTCAGGCGTTTCAAAACCGGCACCCCCGCAAGAGTGCTTAAAAGCAGTATAGATTTTTCTCAGCTGGAGGTACAGCCCGGTGACGACGAAACGGAACCCTTTAGCTATTCAACAAAATTTGAGCCCGAAAACAAGGTCGTTTGTCATATTTCTTATACCAATGACCGCACCAAAAAAGTAATCCTCCAAAATCTTCATCGCTCCCCGCTTTACGGTGGAGTTATTGAGGGTGTAGGACCGAGATATTGTCCTAGTATTGAGGACAAGATAGTACGCTTTGCAGACAAACCTCGTCATCAGCTGTTTATTGAGCCTTGCGGTGAGGACACCGAAGAGATGTATCTTCAGGGGATGTCTTCGTCTTTGCCTGAGGAGGTACAAATCCAGTTTTACCGCACAATAAAGGGACTTGAAAATGTCAAGGTGATGCGAAACGCTTATGCTATAGAATATGACTGCATAGACCCGATAGCGCTTATGGCGTCCCTGGAATTTAAGGACCACCCCGGTCTTTACGGAGCCGGACAATTTAACGGCTCTTCCGGCTACGAGGAAGCTGCCGCACAAGGACTTATTGCCGGTATTAACGCCGCAAGAAAGGTTAAGGGACAGCCGCCCGTAATTCTATCGAGAGCCTCTTCATATATAGGTACCCTTATTGATGACCTTGTGACAAAGGGCTGCTCCGACCCATATAGAATGATGACCTCGAGAAGCGAATATCGTCTTATTCTTCGTCAGGATAACGCCGATGAGCGTCTTATGCCTATAGGATATGAGATAGGGCTGGTTTCTCAGGATACATATAACGTGTTTTTAGAGCGCAAGGAAAAAAAGGAAAAGGAGATAGAGCGTATAAGCTCAACCTTTTTATCCCCGAGCAAAGAGCTTAATGAGCTATTGGAAAAAATGGGTACGGCAACCGTTAATACCGGTTGCAGACTCTCCGACTTAATCAAAAGACCGCAATTGGGTTATGAGGTGTTGGCGCCTTTCGATAAGAACAGACCAAATCTTGAAAAAAGTGTTTGGGAGAAGGTCGAAACCGAGATAAAATACGAAGGGTATATATCCCGTCAGCTTTCTCAGGTAAACGAGATGTTAAGGCTTGAAAAAAAGCTAATCCCCAACGACCTCGATTATTCCGACGTCTACGGACTCAGAATAGAAGCAAGGGAAAAGCTGCAGCAGATAAAACCATTAAGCATCGGTCAGGCGTCAAGAATTTCGGGAGTGAGTCCTGCCGACATATCAGTTTTGATTATTTATTTAGAGAGAGGTAAAGATGGTAGACTTTAATATAGAAAAGATACTCCCCGATTGTCAAAGCTTCGGACTCGATTTAGACCGCACAGCCATTAAGCGCCTTAATAGTTACGGAAATCTTCTGCTTGAATGGAACGAAAAAATAAACCTCACCGCAATTGTCGAGCCGCAGGAGGTTTTATATAAGCATTTTTATGACTGTTTGCTCTTTTTTAAAAATGTCCAGGTTAAAGAAAACACAAAAATAATTGACGTCGGCACAGGTGCCGGGTTTCCGGGAATGGTTCTTAAAATTGCCCGTCCGGATATAAAGCTTACTTTGCTTGACGGACTTAATAAAAGACTTGTGTTTTTAAATGCAGTGCTGGAAGAGTTGTCTTTAGATGCTGATACGGTACATTTAAGAGCAGAAGATGGCGGAAAAAATGTAAAATACCGTGAGCAATTTGATATCGCTTGTGCGAGAGCTGTAGCAGCCTTGCCGGTACTTTCGGAATACTGTGTTCCTTTTGTAAAAGAAGGCGGTATTTTTGTAGCTATGAAGGGAGCCTCTGCGGCACAGGAGGCTGAGACTGCAGCTAACGCATTAAAGCTACTTGGCTGCCGGGAACCTACTATTATATGCGAAACCTTAACCGGAAATGAAAGCCGTGCGTTTATAATTTCAAAAAAGATTTCGCAAACTCCGCCAAAATAC
>JAGAZW010000022.1 GCA_017939855.1 Clostridia bacterium
CTTCCATCAATTGCTGACGGAACAAAAATTTCTCTACCCGGCGATATACTTTGTGATATGAGAAAGGGTACCATTTTTGCGGCAGCGCAGCTTGAGGGCACAAGACCTATTTTAACCGGAATAAATTTTAAAATTTATGATGGAATACTTCAACTTGTAGCAGTTGATGGATTTCGTCTTGCTGTAAGACGACAGAAAATAAATTTACAAGGGGACCATGAATTTACTGTATCAAATAGAGCTTTAAGCGAAGTAATAAAATTGATTGACGAACAAACAGAGGATGTTGATATAGTAATAGGAAAAAGACTTATTTCCTTTAATGTAAACGGATATGTATTTATTTCAAGTCTCTTAGAGGGAGAATATGTAAACTTTGAAAAGCTTATACCCGAGCAGTATAAGCAAAGAGCATTTATGAACAGCAGTGATTTTATAAATACAATAGAACGTGTATCACTTCTTATTTCTGATTCTTTCACAACTCCAATTAGATGTATATTTAATGAAGACAAGGTATCTATGGCAACAAAGACAGCTATAGGTCATGCAAAGGAAAAGTTTCCACTGGTTCTTGAAGGAGAAGAATTTGAAATAGGTCTTAACAGTAAAATTACTCTCGAAGCACTCAAGGCCTGTGACCAAGGAAATATACAGCTTAGATTTAATGGAGTAAATTCTGGAATAGTTATTGTTTCGGCAGATGAAAACAACAAGGATTTTCTGTATCTTATAATGCCGATGAGGTTAAAAGAATGGAGCAATTAAAAATTTCTATAAAGGAAGATTTTATAAGACTTGACAGCGCTTTGAAACTAGCATCAGTAGTACAAACCGGTGGTCACGCAAAAATAGTCATTCAAAATGGCGAGGTTAGAGTAAACGGAGATATTTGTACTCAAAGAGGAAAGAAAATACGCCTTAATGATATAATTCATTTTGACGGAAAGGAAATCGTATTGGAGAATGCAGGTAAATAGACTGTTTTGTTCTGCCTTTCGAAATCTTAAAAAAACCGAGATTATTCCCGATGAAGAAATGAATGTAATCTGCGGAGAAAATGCTCAAGGGAAGACAAATATTTTAGAAGCTTTATGGCTTTTTACCGGAGCTAAAAGTTTTAGAGCAACAAAGGAAAATTCTTTTATAAAGTTTGGTCAGCAAAAGGCAATAATTGAACTGGATTTTAAAGCATTCGGTATAAGCAGTAATATCCGACAGGAATTTAGTGAAAAAAGGTCGGTATATTTAAATGGAAAGCAATTACCCTCTCCTTCAAAACTCGCAGGAAACTTTGGTGCTGTTATTTTCTCTCCTGATGATTTAGCAATAGTAAAAGACGGACCTAATATAAGAAGAAAATTTTTAGATACGGCTATAGGACAGCTATATCCTAATTATATAGAAATTTTACGTTCTTATATGAGGGCGGTAACACAGAGAAATAAAATAATAAAAGACTATAAATATGATACCAGTCTTTCAATAATGCTTGATGTTTTCGAGAAAGAAATTTCCAATTGTGCAGAAAAGATAATAAAGTATAGAAAAAATTATCTTGAAAATCTTGATGTTTTTGTTTCTAAAATATATGAAGAGCTTTCCTGTGGTAAAGAAGAATTTATGTCGGTGTATGTCGCAAATACCTGTGATATAATAAGGCAAAGACTTCATGACTCAAGAAAAGAAGATATGTATACAGGTGTTACTTCTGTCGGTCCTCACAGAGATGACATCGATTTTAAAATAAACGGAATATCTGCCAGAAGCTTTGGCTCCCAAGGTCAGCAAAGAAGTGTGGCACTTTCTTTGAAACTTGCTCAGGCCGAGGTATCAAAAAGTAAAACAGGAGAATATCCGATAATTCTACTCGACGATGTTATGAGTGAGCTTGATGTTATGAGGCAAAATTTCATTCTTAATCATATTAAGGGAAAACAGTCCTTTATAACCTGTTGTGATCCAAACTCAGTTGAAAGACTGAAAAAAGGCAAGATTATAAATGTTAAGACGGGAGAGGTATTTTAAATGTATATTAATATAGGCGCCGCAACCGTTTTAAGAACAGAAAATATTGTCGGAATTTTTGATATGGATAATACTACTGTTTCGGCAAGGACACGAAGGTATCTAAATACAGCCGAAAAAGAAGGAAAAATTATAAATGTTGCTGAGGATATCCCTAAATCTTTTGTTGTGGTAAATGAAGATGGAGAAAATATTATTTATCTTTCCCAGCTTTCTACCTCTACACTACTTAAAAGAACAAATTATATCAATTATCTTTAACCCAAATATACTATGAGAATACAAAAAGGAGAAAATTTATGAGCGACAACAATAATGTAAATGTTGTTACAGAAGCCTATGACGAGAGTTCGATACAGGTGCTTGAAGGACTTGAAGCGGTCAGAAAAAGACCCGGAATGTATATAGGTTCTACAGGAGAGCGTGGTTTACACCATTTAGTGTATGAAATTGTTGATAACTCTATTGACGAAGCCTTAGCAGGATATTGCGATAAAATCACCGTTGACATTCTTGACGACGGTATTATTCGTGTTTGTGATAACGGCCGAGGAATACCGGTTGGTATAAATCCACAAAAGGGTATCCCTACAGTTACTGTTGTTTTCACAATACTTCATGCAGGCGGTAAATTTGGTGGTAGCGGCTACAAGGTGTCGGGAGGACTTCACGGTGTAGGAGCTTCTGTTGTTAACGCTCTTTCCAGTTGGCTTGAGGTAGAGGTTAAAGACGGTGAGCATATCTATAAGCAAAGATATGAAAAGGGAAATGTTGTGAGTGAGCTTAGTATTATAGGAGACACAAAGCAAACCGGTACAACAGTTACCTTTAAGCCGGATCCCACAATTTTTACCGATACTACTACTTATGACTATGATATTCTTCTTTCTCGTCTTCGTGAGCAGGCATTTTTAAATGCGGGAATAAGGATAATTCTAACCGACTGTCGAGAAAATTCTCATACAAAAGAAAGAACAGACGACCTTTGTTTTGAAGGTGGTATTAAATCCTATGTAAATTATCTTCTTGAGGGAATGAAAAAGGAAAGTCTTATAAGCGATGTAATCTACCTTTCGGGACAAAAGGGAGATTCTACTGCAGAAATAGCATTGCTTTGGTCAACCGCCTATGACAGTAAAATCCTATCCTTTGCAAACACCCTTCATACAATTGACGGAGGCACCCACGAACAAGCCTTCAGACAAACAGCAACCAGAGTAGTAAACAAATATGCCCATGATTTTAAAAAGCTTAAAACAAACGACGATAACCTTAAAGGTGATGATATCTTAGAGGGAATGGTGGCAGTAGTGTCGGTAAAACTTGCCGATGCACAGTTTGAATCACAAACCAAAGCAAAACTCGGTAACACCTCTATAGGACAGCTTGTAAGAGAGATTGTAAATGATAAGCTTTACAGATTCCTTGAAGAACACCCGAATGATGCAAAAATAGTTATAGACAAGGCAGTTGCCGCATCAAATGCCAGAGAAGCGGCACAAAAGGCGAGAGACGCATCAAGAAATAAATCGGGCATAGGAAACAGGGCAAGAATGCCGGAAAAATTAAAGGACTGCATATCAAACGATGCGACAAAAACCGAGATTTTCATCGTAGAGGGAGATTCTGCAGGCGGAAGTGCGGTAGAGGGAAGAAATTCCACCTATCAGGCAATACTTCCTCTTTGGGGAAAAATGCTCAATGTGGAAAAAGCGAGAGCAGATAAGGTTTACGGTAACGATAAGCTAACGCCGGTAATAGTTGCATTGGGAACGGGCATTGCCGAAAACTTTGATATAAGCAAACTCAGATATGATAAAATAGTTATTATGGCGGATGCCGACGTGGACGGAAGCCATATAAGAACACTTCTTCTCACATTCTTCTTCAGATATATGCCCGAGCTTATAGAAACGGGACACATATATCTTGCACAGCCCCCTCTTTACAGAGTGGCAAAGGGCAAAAAATATTATGATGCCTTCACAGATGAAGAAAGAGACAGATATATTGAAGAATTAGGCGGGAATGTTGACGTTCAGAGATATAAAGGTCTTGGTGAAATGAATCCCGAGCAGCTTTGGGAGACCACCCTTGACCCCGAAAGAAGAACCATGTTGCAGGTAAATATGCAGGATGCGGAATTAGCAGACGAAATATTTACAACATTAATGGGCGACGAGGTTGAACCCAGACGCAAATTCATTGAAGACAACGCACTGTTTGTAACAGACTTAGATATATAAGGGGAAAGGAGAGAGAAAAATGGCAAAACAAGAAAAGGTTTATTGGCC
>JAGAZW010000195.1 GCA_017939855.1 Clostridia bacterium
GTAGACTCCTTGGGCGTACCTTTTACACGATATCTTTTCAATGCAATTTTTACTACTGTAGTTGGTACTTTTTCGTATCTCTTTTTATCGTTAATTACTGCATATCCTATAGCGAAGGCAAAATTAAAAATAGTTGTTATTCTTGAAACACTTTTAGTTTATGCGATGCTTTTCCATAATGACACAATGGCGATGTTACGTTTTGTTATTATGTCATATATGGGTATTATAGATACATATTGGGCTGTGATTCTTCCCGGGTTTGCCGGTACTATGGGTATGTATCTTATTGTTCAATTTATTAGGGCAAATATACAGGATGAAATTCTTGAAGCCGCCAGAATAGACGGTGCAGGTGAGTTTAAAATACTTTTCAAGATAGTCGCTCCTAGTATTAAGGCGGGTTGGTTGACAGCTCTTATCTTTACATTCCAGAATTATTGGAATCAAGGTGCTTCCCCGTATATTTATACAGAGGAATTGAAACATATTTCAGTTGCTATGTCATCTATAGCGGCTTCAGGTATTACACGTGCAGGTACAGGTATGGCGGTAACCTTAATACTTATGATACCAACTATTATCATATTCCTATGGAATCAGCGTTCTATTATGAACACAATGGCACATTCAGGCTTGAAATAAAGGAGGAGAAACGATGAAAAAATTTATATCTGCAATTATAGCAGTGTTCGTTGTTGCTTTCCTTTTGACCGGCACTGTTTTTGCAGCGGGAACAACTTTTGCCCCATATAATTCTTATGAGTATAATATGTTTGGAGAATCTGTGGTGGCACCTATCGGATATGCTATCAGCGATACTATATCTGCTACATCCTTAGGCTTTGAAGGGCAATTTGAAAACCCTAGTGATATTATTTATACGGAAATAGATGGAGAAGGACGTATTTTCATCTTAGATTCGGGAAACAGCCGTATTATAGAACTAAATACTGACTATGAGCTTGTTAAAGAACACAGGAATTTTTCTGTAAGTCAAGAAATTGCTGAAAAGTACGAAGTTCTCATATCTGATACTGCCACAAATAGTATAACCTTTAGTGGTGCTACCGGTTTAGCCCTTAACAAAGATAATGATTTTGTTATTGCCGACCTTAGTGGTAACAGGGTCTTGATTGTAGACAGAGAAACCAGTGAAGTTCTGTGGACAATCAACCGTCCCGATGAAGCTCTTAATGACACAGGTGCAACTTTTTCACCAAAGAAGGTTGAAGTGGATGATAGAGGCAGGTATTATGTAACATCTTCATCCATTGCTTTAGGTGTTATGATTTTTGACCAGCAGGGTGAATTTATTGAGTTTTTCGGTGCAAATGAGGTTCTTTCCACTACGCAGGCGATTGTAAAGTATATTCGCGAAACGTTTTATTCTGTTACCCAGCTTGATTACCAAGAACAGGTAACACCCGTTGTAATTAAAAATATGGATTTTGATGATAAAGGGTTTTTATATACTGTATCTCCTTATCGTGAAGCTTCAACTGTTGCAGTTGCAGGTTTGGTAAGAAAACTTAACTACAGCGGCGACGACCTTATAGGTGAGAATGTAATCTTCGGTGACACTGAGGAGAGCACAACAGGCGATAGAACAGAGTTTTGTGATATTGATGTAGATAAAGACGGTTTTATAAACATTCTCGATGACAAGCGTGGTCGAGTGTTCCAATATACTGATACGGGTACGCTGGTTGCAGTATTCGGCGGAATCGGTTCTCAAACAGGAGCCTTTACTTATCCGGTTGCCCTTGAATCAGTCGGCGAGGACATTTTGGTGGTTGACCAAAAGAAAAACTCAATTTTTATTTTTGAGCCAACTGATTACGCAAACAATGTACGCAAGGCAATTATGCTAATGAACAATAATGATTTCGAGGGTTCTGCAGAGCTTTGGAATGCGATTCTTGAAAGCAATGATAATAGTTATCTATGTTATCAGGGTCTAGGAAGAATTGCTGACTATCAAGGCAATTACAAGGAAGCTATGAAATATTATAAATTGGCATATGACCAAGACGGTTATGCTCTTGCTTATCAGCAGCACCGTCAGCAGTTGATAGAAAAATATGCCATAGTTGTAATTTTAGTTGTAATTGTGGCTGTAGTCTTAATAATGTTTGGGCTTAAATTACTCAAGAAACTAACTGTTCCGATAACAGGTCAGGCGTATTCAAAAATGGAAAGTAAGTATGGAATGGAGTTTTATGTTCTAACACATCCGCTTGATGGCTTTGCACAGTTTAAAACAAGAAAGCTTCCCTCGGTGAGAGTTTCTGCGATAATTGTATTAATATGGCTTATAGTAGAAATTTTTGATTTTAACTTTACCGGTTTTGCCTTCAGTATTAATCGTAGTGTTGACTTTAATATGCCGGTAACCCTGTTGCTTACGGTTGGTATTTATGTGATGTTCTGTGTTTCCAACTGGGCTATATGTACACTTATTGAAGGTAAGGGCACAATGAAGGATATCCTTGCAACCACTGCATATAGTCTCATACCTTATATATTAACCCAGGCAATAGCTGTTTTGTTAACAAATGTTTTAGTTCCCTCTGAGGGTGTATTTATAACTATTATAACAACTATTGGACTCATTTGGACAGCAGGTATACTAATTTTAGGTATGCTGACTATTCACGAATTTTCCCTTGCTAAGACAATTTGGTCCCTTTTACTTACTATCTTGGGTATGGTTGCTATGATATTACTTGCAATACTCCTTTATAGTTTAATGAAACAGATGTTTGGTTTCTTTGTTTCAGTGTACAAAGAAATATCATTTAGAAATTGATGAATGAGGCAGAAAATTATGACAAAAAAACTCAGTAGGGTAGTGAGATATTTTGCTTTATTGCTTACGGCAAGTATGTTAATAGGTGTAGCGCTCCCGCAAAAAAATAATGTTTCTGCTACTGCAGAAATGGTTGCTATCGCCGAACAGGAGCTTGAGGCTGTGGGCGGATATCAGCAGTTGATGGAAAGTGACTCTCTGCTTTTTTATATTGAAACTGATTCCGGAAAATTTGCTCTTGTTAATAAAAATACCGGTGCAATATGGTACAGCAATCCTACCGACTTAAGAGAAAACACTATTGATAGAGGCTTGACCAAAACAAACGTACAGTCGCAACTTGTTTTGGAATACGTAAATGTTCTTGATATAAATAAGGACGCTTATAGTTCGATTACAAATAGCTTTGCTATGTGTAATACCAATTATGGTAATACCGGCAGTATTAAGGTTTCTGAAAGAGAAGACGGAACCGTTAAAGTGTTATACGACTTTGGCACTCTTGGCATAGTTGTCCCGGTTATATACAGTATTGAGTCAGATTATTTTGAAGCAAAAATTGATACTGTGAACATTGACGAAGGTGACGAAAACAGAATTGTCAATCTTACATTCCTTCCTTATTTTGGTGCCGCAGGTCCAAAAGAAAATGGTTACTTATTCGTCCCGGACGGTTGTGGTGCTGTAGCTGAGTTTAATAGCGGTATTATCCCGTATACCAACTATAACAAAATGATATATGGCGATGATAATGCTAATCTTGCAGAGACCAGTACAACTAAAGAAGAAAATATTCTTTTTCCGGTATTCGGTACAGTTGTAGAGGGCAAGGGCGCTATGTTCGGTATTGTTACTAAGGGCGATGGTTCTTCAAAGATTATCGTAAATACAGGCAGCAGTAAAACCTATTATAACTCTATTTGTACACAATTGGCATATCGTATATGTGCCGAAGGCAAGGGTCTGTATGCTTCGCAAGCAAACGGTCAGAAGAGAATACTTACTTTAACTGATGCTCCATATGGGGTTGACGGATATACAGTAAGATATTATTTATTGGACGGTGAAAAGGCATCTTATTCAGGAATGGCTGAGACCTATCGTAACTATCTTGTGAAAGAGAAGGGACTCAAAAAAAATGCAAGTAAGCCTTCTCTTGCCCTGGAAATTTATGGTGCACTTGAAACAAAAGAAAACATTCTCGGTGTAACCTATCAAAAAGACCAGAAATTAACATCCTATAGTGATGTTAAATCAATTCTTTCCACTTTGAAAAAATCGGGTGTAGGAGATATTGCTGTTCAGTATATAGGTTGGACGAATAACGGAGTTTATAATCGCAAGTATCCAACCTCCGCTTCTGCATTATCGGCGCTTGGCGGTAAGTCTGATTTTAAAGATATGAAGAGTTATTTGGATAAGCAGGGTATAGAATATTATATGGCTGCCGATTTTGTAACCTTCAATAAGAATAGTCTCGGTATAACTGCCAATAAGAATTCGGCTAAAACCACAAATGGTGACAATGCAGAAATATATGAATATTCGGTTGTTACCGGTGAACAGAATCTAGATATACCTTCTTGGTATTTGATGCGTCCGCAGGATTTAATAGCTAAATCTCAGAAATTTTTTAAATCTTTTGAGAAATTAGGTTTAGATTCTATAGGCCTTACTAATATCGGGAACACCCTTTATTCCGACTTTTCGAATGATGGTGGTATATTCAGAAGTAAGAGTATCGAATATTTTGAAGAGTTTGTAAAAAGTGTGGATGGCAAAGTTAAAAACATTTCTGTAAATGGCGGAAATTCTTATGTTATCCCTTATGTTTCAAGAGTATATGATGCTCCTATGACATCGAGTCAATATGATATTTTTACATATGATGTGCCTTTTTATCAAATGGTGCTTCACGGATATGTAAACTATACAACCTGCCCGGTAGTACAGTCTATTGATAAACAAACGGTATTGCTTAAATCTATTGAAACCGGCGCTGATTTGTTGTATACCTGTACAGGTAATAATTCTTATAATTTGAGAGAAACTCGTCTTTCTTCACTTTACAGTTCTAAATTTTCAGTATGGAAGGAAAGCGCAATCGAGTTTTATGAGAAGAATAATTCGGTGAATTCGAAGATTTGGAATCAGGAAATAGTAGACCATAAGTATGTGGCTGAGGACTGTTTCAAAACCGTTTATGCCAACGGTGTAACAGTATATGTAAATTATTCGGAAAACAATCAAACTGTTGATGGAGTTACCGTAAAGGCAGAAAACTATTTTGTTAAGGAGGCAAACGCATGAAAAAATCAGATAAATTACAAAACAAAGCCTCCTTTATCGAAAAAATAAAAGAAAAGCTTTCATCTGATTCGAAATCTGAGAGTGCGGTTGTGGCTTCCGGCAAATCCCGTCTTTCGCTTCGTCAAAAGGATGCTCTTGTAGGAAGGGCGTTTGTACTTCCGTTCTATCTCGGATTTTTGATGTTTTCATTAGGTCCGCTCATTCAGACCTTTAGAATGATGTTTTATCGTTCGACTGTAAAATTCGGCGGATTTAATATGGAATACATAGGCGTAGAAAATTTTGACTATGTTTTCAATAAAGACGCAAGTTTTATTGAAAATTTGTTTGGATCTGTAGGTAATATGGTCTGGCAGGTACCTATAATACTTTTTATCAGTCTTTTTATGGCTGTTCTTATCAACACAAAGTTTGTAGGTCGTTCGTTTGTTCGTGTCGTATTTTTCCTCCCTGTTATTGTTATGACCGGAACGGTAATGCTTATTGTCCAAGGTGATGCCGCAGCATCCGCAACCCTTAGCGGCGACGTTGTAGCTGGAGGTAAGATAGAATACAGTGTGGGAATAGAAACCTTGCTTCTTCAAGCAGGTCTTGATTCTAAGATTGTTGAGTTTTTCACCGACATTTCAAACGATATTTTTAATCTTGCTTGGAAGGCGGGAGTGCAAATTATTATCTTCCTGTCAGGTCTTCAGAGTATACCATCATCTCTTTATGAAGCATCTTCTGTTGAAGGGGCTACAAAATGGGAAGAATTTTTCAAGATAACCTTACCCATGCTTTTACCCACATTTGTACTTAATGCGGTTTATACCATAGTCGATGCTTTTACAGATGTAAATAATGAGGCAATGAATCAGGTTATGGTACAGGTTAAAGCCCTTGATTACGGAAAAGCATCGGTAATGTCATATTCGTATTTTGTGCTGATAGCGGTATTTGTAGCTTTAGTTATGTGGTTATTCTCTGCCCTTAACAAGCGGTATGCATAAAGGGGGGTAATTAGAATGTTTAAGGCTAGTAAATTAAGTGCAACAAAGTCATACCATCTAAAAAAGAACACCTTTAAATGGATAATAAATATAGTTAAATTCTTTTTTATAGCAGGTATGTGTTATCTGTTCCTATTTCCTGTAATTTATCTTTTAACTGCCGCATTACAGGATCCCGCTACCGCCAGTGACCCTACAATCATTTATGTTCCAACACAGTTGTCCCTTGAAAATTTCAAATTGGCCATAGAGAAAATGGACTTTTGGAGCTCTGCCGGTATAACATTGCTTATAACCGTTTTATGTACAGGTGTTACATTGCTTTCTTGCTCTATGGTAGGCTACGGATTTGCAAGATATAAGTTTTTTGAGAATAAAATAGCATTCATGCTGGTAATTATTCTTATAATTATCCCACCTCAAACTACTACTATCCCGACCTTTATAAATTTCAGATTTTTTGATCCGGTGGGAATAGTGAGTATGTTGCATGGTTGGTTCCCCGAAGTGATTAAAGAGCCGTATCTGCAATTAACCGGTTCTGCTTGGTCGATGGTTATTCCGGCAATTTTTGCGAGTGGTATAAAGGCGGGGCTTTGTATCTACATTTTCCGTCAGTTTTTCTTAGGTCAGCCCAAAGAGCTTGAAGAGGCGGCAAAAATAGATGGTTGCTCAGCTTTCGGTACATATTTTAGAGTAATGTTACCTTTAGCAACTCCTGCTATTATTACCGTTGCAGTATTAAGTTCTGTTTGGTACTGGACCGATTCATTCTATTCATCTATCTTCTTTGATCCTGTTAACGATAAGTCGCCTTTATCTGCGACCTTGTCTATACTGTATACATCAGCTACAAGCAATACCGGCGTTTCGGTAGTTGATCCTGAACAGATTAAAGGATTGTTGGCAGCAGCTGCATTCCTTACTATTATACCTATTCTAATAGCATACTTAATAGTTCAGCGCAAGTTTACAGAAAGTATTGAGCGTACTGGTATCGTAGGATAAGTAACTTTTTATCAAATTTACCATAAATATACTTGAAATCCTTTAATCTTTATGGTAAACTTGTTATAGGGCGTTAGTTCTATATTACAATTAAGGTGTTTTTTCGGGTATTATACTGCAATTGTATAAACAATCGCCTTAAAAACTATGAAAGGAAAGAAAGGTTATGTTAAAAAGAATAGTTTGTTTGGTAATTGCTCTTCTTTTTGCTTTTTCAGTTGCCGCTTGCGGTGGTGGAGGAGATAAGAATAGCAAAAAGACCTCCGGAAAATCTTCTGATGGTAAGTCTGACGAAAGAGTTTCTTCCGGCGGTGTTTCAGTCGTAGTTGAGGAAAAAAATGTCCTTGAAACCGATCTTGCAAAAAGTGATTTTGGTGGTAAAAGTTTCGTGTTCTATTATTGGTACGAATATGGCGATATAGTTGACCGTAAGGTAAACCTCTTTAACAAAGAGCATAATGCGAATGTTAAAGTTAAGGTTATTGCGGGCGATCCTAGGGATGTCATTTCAAAAGCTATAGCATCTGGTACACCTTATGACATTATCGCTAACCATGCTCAGTTCTTCCCGAACTCTATCTTTGCTGATCTTTATGAACCTCTTGAAGGTTATATTGACGAATTAGACTATTATAATGCCGATAAACCGGGAAATGGCGGTATTTCAAAGGCATTAAATAATGACTTTACTTGGAAAAACAAGCTTTATGCCTGTGGTTCTGCTAAGTCGGTTTATCAGTTTGTTATGTATTATAATAAAAAGATGTTCCAAGAAAACGGTCTTGAGGATCCAATGGAGCTTTGGAAAAAAGGCGAATGGACATGGGAAAAATATATGTCTATGGCAATCGCTTCAACCGATGTTGCAAACAACATTGGTTTCTTGCAAACTCCTTCCTTATATGAGTGGTTGTCTATGTCCGGTCTAGCCGCTGTTGTTCGCACAGGTGATCAGTTTAAAGAAAATTTTGGCAGTCAGGAAATTATTACTGCAACTCAACAATATGCTAACTTACTTTTTGGCAACAGTCAAATAAGTATGCCTGTTACCTATCACACCTTCCAGAATGGTAAAGCATTTACGTTGATTTCTAATACCGATGCATTTATTTATTATGCTGATCTTGCCAAAAAGTCAAGTGCGTTCGGTAGAAACGCTAATAATTTAGGCGCTGTTCCTATTCCTACTGGTCTTACCAAGAATGGTATGTATCCGGCTTACGCAGCTCAAGGTTATTCAGCAGCTAAAGGTGCTAGTGAGCCCTCTTTGCCCGCAGCATTTGCGCTTTTCGAGTCGCGCGTAATCGATTCAGATCTCGGCTCTGTAATGCAATTGGATGCAGATGTAAGAAATTATATTGAAAGTGAGTTTGCGAAGAACGGATTTGTTGGATTTACTTCACTTTATACTTCAGAGGGTCTAAATCCGAGACCTTATCTTGATGAATTAGGTATGAAGATTCAACAGGGAGAAGACCCGACTTCTACCATTGCAAATGCGCGTTCCACTATAACCAGAATGATCAACGATACATTATCATCTGCTAAATAATAAAGGTTTGTAATTTTCAGTAAATTATAAATAATTTTTACGGCACTTTCCAAAAGAAAGTGCCGTAGTTTTCTTTAAATATTGATATTTGATAAAATTGACTTGAATTTATGTTAGAGATATTATATCATATTAATATAAACATAATTCAAAAAGGATATTGATATATGAAATTTATAAAGAATATTTTTTTGATAATTTTAGTGTTTGTAATGATGCTTTTTTTCGTAATACCTACCGCTGCTCAAAATGAATCCACTAATACTGAAACCGACAGTCAGGATGCTGCACCGGATGAATATGGCACGTCATCAAAAGGAATACTCACCACCATAGAAAAA
>JAGAZW010000196.1 GCA_017939855.1 Clostridia bacterium
CATATCCAGTTCTTTTGCTAATAAAATCTGCTCTTCAAAAAGTTTAATTTGCTGCTTTTTGTTGTCACGCTCCCAATAATAGTCAAGCCCAATTTCGCCTATAGCTACACACCTTTTATCAAGAGCTAAAGCCTTAATATCTGGAATTGAAGCTTTAGTATTGATATTTTGCGGGTGAATGCCTACAGCAGCATAGATATAATCATACTGATTTGCAAGGTTTAAAGCCATCATAGAGGAAGAAACATCACAACCGCAGGTAATTATTTTACCAACACCGCATCGAGGAAGCTGAGTTAATAATTCGTGCCGAAATGGCTCGAATTTTTCATCATCAAGATGTGCGTGACTATCGAAGATTAAGGGCTTGTCCAATTTACAATAATCGGGATACTCATAATCGGTCATCTAATTTTTGCCCCTTTGGGTATATCGTCTACGAAAATCACCTTAACACAGTTGTCATCGCAGTCAGCGGCCAAAATCATACCATTTGATTCAACACCACATAAAATAGCGGGTTTAAGATTTGATACAACTATTATTTTTTTGCCTATAAGTTCTTCGGGTGTATACCATTTTGCAATGCCCGAAGCAACAATTCTTTGGTTACAGCTGCCGTCATCAAGTGTTAGCTTGAGAAGTTTTTTAGCTTTTGGAATAGATTCGCAGTCAATTATTTCTGCAACTCTAAGCTCTATTTTAGCAAAATCTTCAATGCTGATTTGATTTGTGGTTATGATATTATCGCAACTGTTTTGAGTATTGATTTTCTGCGATTGTCTTTCCGCAATATCTTTCAATACCTTTTCTGTATCCAATCTTGCAAATAACGGTTTTGCTTCACCAACAGTATAATCTTTAACCGCACCAAAATTCAAATTATTATTATCTGTCCCTAAAAATTGTGAAATGGTTTTTGTGCTGTTGGGAATAACGGGGGTAAACATAACAGAAATAATACGAATACATTCAAGTAAATTATAAAGCACCTGTGAAAGTCTGTCTTTAGTATCTTCCTGTTTTGCAAGTATCCAAGGAGCAGTTTCGTCAATATATTTATTACAGCGTTTGGCAATATCAATAACCGCATTACAGGCATCGGCATTATGATAGCTATCCATAGAAGATATATATTTTTCTACCGATTGTTTTAAGGTATCGAGGAGCTGTGCATCAAGCTCAGAAACTGTTGTACTCTTAGATACTTTACCGTCAAAATATTTATTTGTCATTGCAATAGTGCGGTTAACGAGATTTCCTATTGTATTGGCAAGATCGGTATTGAATTTGTTTATAAAACTTTCGTAAGTTATTGTTCCGTCCTGAGCGAAAGGGATTTCTGAGAGGAGGTAATAACGGACTGCATCGGAAGAGAAATATTCTGCTAATTCGTCAGCATAAATAACATTACCTTTCGATTTAGACATTTTATCTTCACCGACAAGCACCCAAGGATGACCTAAAACCTTTTTGGGTAGTGGTAAGTCCAGAGCCATAAGAATAATGGGCCAATAAATTGTATGGAAACGAATAATATCTTTACCGATAACATGAAGATCTGCCGGCCAAAGCTTATTAAATGTATCACTACTTCCATCAGGGTCATAGCCAACACCAGTAATATAGTTTGAAAGGGCATCAATCCATACATAAACAACATGTTTGTTATCAAAATCAACAGGAATACCCCACTTGAATGTTGAACGAGAAACACATAAATCAGAAAGACCGGGCTTTATGAAATTATTGATCATCTCATTTTTTCGAGACTGAGGTTGAATGAAATCGGGATTCTCCTCGTAATATTTAACAAGGCGATCCTGATATTTACTTAAGCGTAGAAAATATGCTTCTTCCTTTGCATCAATAACCTCTCTGCCACAATCCGGACATTTACCGTCAACAAGTTGTGAATTGGTAAAGAAAGATTCACATGGCACACAATATTTTCCTTCATAAGTACCCTTATATATGTCATCTTGCTCATAGAGTTTTTTAAAGATTTTTTGTATAACCTTTTCGTGATAATCGTCAGTAGTTCTGATAAATTTATCATATGTTGTATTAAGGCTATCCCAAACACTCTTTATTTGGGAAGAAATATCATCGACAAATTCTTTAGGCGTAACGCCGGCGTCTTTGGCCTTTTCTTCAATTTTTTGACCGTGTTCATCAGAACCCGTCATAAAGTATACATCATATCCCATCATTCTCTTATATCGTGCAATCATATCGGCAAGAACAATATCATAAGCATTACCAATATGTGGCTTGCTTGATGTATAAGCAATAGCAGTAGTAATATAAAATTTATTTTTTTTACACATATTTTTTACCTCTAACTTACGGTTTTTTTATTAAATACAAAAGTATTGTTATAGCTGTCACAATGGTCTCGTAAGCAATTAAAATCATC
>JAGAZW010000023.1 GCA_017939855.1 Clostridia bacterium
AACGAAGGTTTATTCATCATCTTCTGATTTGCGGCAATAAGGGTTGAAAAGACCAATATTAAGGCAAACTTTGCGACTTCTGAAGGCTGAAAGTTAAGCGGGCCTATGACTATCCAGCGTTTAACATCCATTCCTGATACCATTGGCGGCAGAATCAGCAACACTATCAGCAAAAAGATAGCTGCACCGAATACCAACCAAGTGCACTTGCGCCAAAAATGATAGTCTATTTTCGAACAGGCAAACATAACGACTAACCCCAAAGCTGCAAATCCGGATTGACGAAGAATAAAACGATAACTGTTTCCGTAGTTCTCATACGAATAAGCATAACTTGCAGAAAACAGCATCACAAGACCTACAGTCAAAAGTATAAGAATGAGCGAAAGAAAAGTAATATCTAGCTTACCGTCTTGAACAAACCCATTTCTTTTCTTACGAGAAATCTTTTTACCTGACATTCATATACCTCCTGACTGAAATTGTAGTTATAGTATATTTACCAACCGTATATAATAGACAAAAGTGCTATAAAACAACCTAAAAATGATATCGCCGAAAAAAGCAAAACAACAGACTGCTCTGAAAGACCGCACATTTCAAAATGATGGTGCAACGGAGCCATTTTAAACAGCCTTTTTTTAGTTAGCTTGTAATAGCCTACCTGCAACATAACCGAAAGAGCTTCTATAAGATACATACAGCCCGCAAGAATAAGCAGAATGGGTCGGTTTATTCCAAAAGACACCGCAACCACCATGCCACCTAAAAACATCGAACCGGTATCACCCATAAAGACTTTAGCAGGTTTTGTATTCCAAATTAGAAAACCCACACAGGCACCAGCCAGACATGCAGATAATGTGTTGAACACAGGATTACTAAGCTGTCCGGATGCCAACATAAATGTACAAGAAACCACCAGCGTAACAGATGAAGCCAGACCATCAAGCCCATCGGTTAAATTAACGGCATTTGTAAAACCATATATAAACATAAGTGCTATGGGCCAAAAAACAAGGCCAAACCCACTGACAATATTTACAGGTCCTATAAAAGGTATATAGGTATCGTGCATACCCGATATTGCGAGAACAACGAGATACGCCGCCGAGACAAATAACTGCAAAAAGGTTTTCTGCTTGGCAGTCAGACCTAGGTTGCGCTTTTTTACTACCTTAATATAATCGTCCATAAAACCAATTGCACACATACACAGCGCCATACCAAGACCTGCAATCAGCCTCACAAAATAGGCTTTATCTTTAAGTGCTAAGGCTAATTCGCCTTGTGAAAGCGCAGAACAACTGTATGCTGCAACCATTGCTGCAACAACACCCAAAACCAGCATAATTCCGCCCATAGTAGGTGTTCCCTGCTTTTCTTTATGCCATTTTGGACCTATATCAAGAATAGTTTGCCCGAATTTTAGTTTTCTAAGATATGGTATTATAACAAATCCGGAAACAACCGTTACAAAGAATGCAACAACAGCCGCTATTATAGCAATATATTTATCCATAAGTTTTCCCCTTATTATTCTATATCCACTTAAGAAAGCTCTGCTAAGGCCTCTTTTATTATTTCCCTCTCATCAAGGTGAATGGTACCTGATTTTAAAATCTGATATGTCTCATGCCCTTTGCCCGCAAGAACAAGTATATCACCTCGTCTTGCGATAGACACTGCATATTTTATGGCTTCTATTCTGTTCTCAATAACTTTTACGGGAGTTTTTACACCCTGTGTACCCTCTAAAATATCATCTATAATTGCCATAGGTTCTTCGCTGCGAGGATTATCGCTTGTAACAATAACGTAATCAGCATTATGGACCGCAATATTCCCCATTTTGGGCCGTTTTGTTCTGTCACGATCGCCACCGCACCCAAAAAGCACTATCAAGCGTTCCTTTTCACATTCACGGAATGTGGAAAGAATATTCTTTAAACCGTCAGGTGTATGAGCATAATCTATAATAATCGTAAAATCCCTATCGTTTGGTACAACCTCTGCTCTACCCTTTATTCCTTCTAATTCTTGAAGCGATTTAGTAATAATATCCATTTCGATTCCCATTTTTAATGCTGTTACTGCAACGAGCATCGAGTTATAAACCGTAAACTTTCCGCCTGTCTTTACTGAAATATGATTAAAGGATATGTCACTGACAAGTTCATAATCAACACCATCGGGTCGATATTTTATAGCTTTTGCACTATAAATGGAATCGTTATCAGTAGAACAGGTTATGATTTCACAGCCTAGTCCTTGCACTAATTGCTCATAATAAGCATCATCTTTATTTACAACCGCAGTTCCACACATATTGAAAAGTTTCTTTTTTGCATTGAGATAATTTTCCATAGTTTTATGATAATCAAGGTGGTCTTGAGTAAGATTAGTAAATATAGCTACATCAAATTTAAGATCATAAACCCGACATTGATCTAATGCGTGAGAAGAAACCTCCATTATTACAAATTCGCAACCTTTAGCCCTCATTAAAGAGAAAAGCGAATTAAGTTCATACGCATTTGGTGTAGTATTATGAGAAACGACCGCCTCATCGCCTATCATATTCTGAATCGTCCCAATAAGCCCTACCTTGCTACCGGAATTTTCAAGAACAGATTTAAGCATATAGGTAACTGAAGTTTTGCCGTTTGTTCCGGTAACTCCGATAAGACGCAAATCTTTGGCGGGGTTATCAAACCAGTTAGCACACATTGTAGCATAAACTACGTGAGTATCACTAACTATAATCTGATTTTCAATACCTAAATCTCTTTGAGTAACTACAACTGCCGCACCGTTGTTTATGGCATCTAGTGCATAATTATGTCCGTCAACATTGGTACCTTGTATACACACAAATGCATAACCGTTTTTTACATCCTTTGAGTTACAGGAAATACCGGTTATTTCCATATCACTTAAATGGGCGCTGAAATTAGGCAGAATTTTACTTAATAACATCTGTTTTGCTCCTTTATTCGTTAGGGGAAGACTCCGCAAGATCGGTATTGTTTTCATCACGGAAATATACAGTAACTACTTCTCCTATAGGCACGGTTGTGCCCGCTGCTATACTCTGATTATATGCTTTAAAATCTGCCGAGGAAGTATTACCCGAATATTCTATATTTACATTTGAATAGGCAGCCAAGGCATTGACCTGGGAGGCCGTAAGACCTGTAAAGTCAGGAACGGTTGCATAAAGTTCTTGAGAAGAATCGGTATAGAGTATTACCGTTCCGCCGCTGTATACACTGGCACCTGCCTCAGGTAACTGACGAAGAACTGTGTTGCCGTCACCCACAATCTTATATGTGAGTTTAGAGTTGGACATTTTCTCTCTGGCGGACATTATTTCGCTTCCCACAACATCAGGAACCGTTACCGAAATGTTTTTAAGCTCTTCATCACTGTATCGAGGCTCATAGCCCAAATACGGCATAATATCAGCCATTATTTTTGAGCCTACCGGCGCCGAAATTGCACCACCGTAATATCTACCGGAAGTAGGTTCATCAAGCATAACAAATACTGCTATTTCCGGATCGTCAATCGGGGCTATCCCCACATATGAGCCTATATAAAGCCCTCTTACATCAAGCTCAAGCATTTTTGCTACCTTTTCAGAAGTACCCGTTTTACCACCCACTCTGTAACCTGCAACAATACCATTTTTTGCACCGTTTTGAACAACGTATTCCAGCAGGGTTCGCATTTGGGCAGATGTGCTCTCTGATATAACCTGCCTTTTGTATGCACAGGAAACGGTTTTAACAACATTACCTTCGGCATCGATAATCTTCTGCGCCACATGTGGCTGAACGAGGTATCCGCCGTTTACAGCAGCAGCGGAGAGACTTATCATTTGTAAGGGTGTTATATTAAAGGTCTGACCGAACGAAGACGATGCAAGTTCGGTAGCTCCCATTTTGGATTCGATATGATAATAAGGCGATGCTTCACCCGGAAGGTCAATTCCTGTTTTTTCTGCAAGACCAAAAGCCTTATAATACTTTGAAAACAATTCAATTCCCAATAACTGTCCTATCTGAATAAATGCAGGGTTGCAGGAATTGGAAATTGACTGTGCCAAGGACTGAACACCGTGTCCGCCACGTTTGTGACAGTGGTAGGGATTGCCTGCAACAGTATAGGTATAGTTACAGCTAAAGCTACTATTAGAGGTGATAAGTCCTTCCTCTATGGCTGCTGCAGCGGTAAATATTTTAAATACCGAACCGGGCTCGTAGGTATCGGATACCGCCTTATTTCTCCACTGTCTATTCAGCAACTCTGTTCTTTTCTTAGCCTTTTCGTCTTCATCTTGTATACCGTCAACAATTGCCTGATCTGTTTCAGAAAGAGCAAAAGGCTCATTAGGATTAAAGTCGCCGCTTACTGCCATACCGAGAATCTCGCCATTATTGACATTCATAACCACAACGGCGCCTCTCTCGGCGACCTTTTCTTCTGCTGCCGCATCATCTAGGTATTTTTCGCAAACATACTGTATATACGAATCAATAGTTGAAATTATACTGTTTCCCTTTTGCGCCTCTTCAACCTTTTCATAGGTAAAAGGCATATCGGTTCCCTTAGCATTTTTAGCGGCTACAACTCTGCCTGATACGCCAGTAAGCTCATTGTCATAATAACTTTCAAGACCCGCAAGGCCTTGATTATCATCACCAACAAATCCCAACACAGTAGACGCCAGGGTCTGATTAGGATAATGACGCTTCGTAGTCTCGTCAAGTCCTATATATCTTGACATTTTCATTCCCTTTTTATCCGATATAAACTTACGTACTGCGTCAGCTACATCTTTGTCTATTCTTTTTTTAAGGATAACATAGTAGGTCTTTTGCTCGGTTTTCTTATAAACTTCATCTTCTTCCATATCTAAAACAGAAGAAAGTCCTTGAGATATTGTTTTTCTTATTTCCTTTGCTTCGTCATCGTTTAAGGAATTTATGTTATTGGGAGTTATATAAACAGTCCAGGCAGTTGAGCTGGTAGCAAGAAGTTTCATATTTCGGTCGTAAATGTCACCTCTAGGCGCACTCACAAGATTATCGTAAAGCTGCTGTTCAGACGCCAAACTCTGATATTTATCACCATTTACTATCATTATTTTGAAAAGACTACCAACAGAAACAAGGGTCATAGCCAAAACAACACAAATCATAACAACTATGCTTCTGGTAAGCATCTGCTTATTAGGTTTAACAGACATTTCCTTTCATCCTCGTTTCTTATATTTTATGCTCGAAAACGAGAGCTAAAGTTTTTCCCTTAACTCTCGTAATCCCCTAAGAATATTATATATGAATTTGCCACGACTTACAACTATAAATATTATTTAACATTATTTTACGGTTATAGTATTTCCATCTTTGTCTACAGCCGTATCACTATCATTCACTCTGATATATTTTACCTGTGATTTATCCTTTTTCTGCATTCCCATTTCGGTTGCTTCAAGCTCTATATTTGAATAAGAAATTCTCTTCTCAAGCTCCATTTCAAGACTGGTCTTTTCACTGTCTACTGCATTTATCTGTGATTTCATATTATTGATTTTGGAATTTACTTCGTTTATCTGCAATTTTAAGAATATATTTCCGCAAAGGGCTGCAAGAATAATAACCGATATCATAACAGCGAAAGCAGAAACCGAAAGAGTTCTTGCGGCGGGTTTTGCCTCCTGTTTTTGCTTTGCTTTAGGAAGTCTTATTATGTTTTCATTTTCCTCACGGCGAACCTTTGGTTTAGGCATAAACATCTCGAAATCATATGCTAAGCTATCATTATAATATTTAAGATTGTCCATCCTCTTTATCTCCGTTTCTTACTCTTTTAACTATAACTTAATAATTGACCTAAGCTTTGCACTTCTGCTCCTCGGATTAACATTAAGTTCTTCTTCATTCGCTATTACTGCTTTTCTGAATTTTAATTTCCCTATTGGTCTTTTATTACAAACACATATTGGAATATCCGGCGGACACGTACATCCTATTGTATATTCCTTAAATCGTTTTTTAACTATTCTATCCTCCAAGGAATGAAAAGTTATTACCGATAGCACACCGTCTTTATTAAGCAGCTCAAATGCCCTGTCTAGAACATTATTTAAACTTTCTAGCTCCTCATTTACCTCAATCCTCAAGGCCTGAAAACATTTCCTTGCAGGATGACCATCACGACGGGCCGCTGCCGGTACTGCCGAACAGATAATATCAGCAAGTTGAGTTGTTGTTGCTATGTAATTTTCCTGGCGTTTTTTTACTATCTCTTTTGCTATTCTGAAAGCAAATTTCTCTTCTCCGTAGTCTGTAAATATACGTGACAGTTCATTCACTGAAAGTTGGTTTACAAGCTCTCCGGCGCTTATGCCCGATTTACTCATCCGCATATCAAGCGGCGCCTCTTTATGATAGGAGAAACCCCTTTCTGCAGTATCAAGCTGATAAGAGGAAACCCCCAGATCAAGCATTATACCGTCCACTTTGTCTATTCCCAAGGAAAGTAACTCACTGTCCATATTCTCAAAATTGCTGTGTACAACTGTTGCCGGATAGCCTTTAAGTCTTTCCCTCGCAGTTATTACGGCATCAGGATCACGATCAAAAGCAATTAATCTACCTGTTTTCAATTTTTTTGCAATTTCGATAGAATGACCTGCGCCTCCTACAGTACCATCAACATATATACCGTCAGATTTAATATCAAGTGACTCTATAGTTTCATTAAGAAGAACAGATATATGCTTAAATTCCATATTTTAAAAATCCAACTCCTCAACGATTGCGGCAATGGATTCAGGTGAGTATTGTGCATTCTCCTCTTGCCAGAGTTTGGTATTCCAAATTTCAAGATTTGTATCCATACCGATTATATGAGCATCATTTTCAAGCATTGCATATTCTCTTAAGGATGCAGGAATAAGTATTCTTCCCTGACTGTCAAACTCCACATTAAAGGCGCCCTCATAAAGAAAACGCTTAACAACGCTTGACTTTGCGGCAGGAAGCTTACCGATTTTTTCAACAAGCTCATTCCACTTGTCCATAGAATAAACGCACAGGCACCTTTTTCCATAAATACCTTGGCTGATAATAAAGCTATTTCCGAGCTCGTCACGTAGTTTTGATGGAATGGCAATTCTGCCTTTTTTATCTATTGTGTGTTGATATCCACCAAAAAGCATAGTTTGCCACCTCCAATTCACCACTTTTATACACTTTTATGGTTTTTAGCCACACTTTTCACCACATTAATTGTATTATAATACCCTTTTACAGAAAAATCAAGTGTTTTTTTCTTTTTGTATAAAAAATAGGCAAAGCCGAAAATTTCGACTTTGCCTACCAAACATATTTAATTACATAAATGGTGAAAAGACATGAAGCAGCGCTCTTTTGAGTCTTGAAAATATACTGCTTTTTTTCCAGTCTTTAAGTTTTATTTCCTTACATTGAGATAAAATGTCATTGAAATCACTTTTTATTGTTAGCGCAACATCCGGATCGGATATCCAGACTCCACACTCAAAATGCAAAATAAAGCTTCTATAATCCATATTAACGGTGCCTACCGTTGCAATGCGGTCATCCGAAAGAAAAATTTTAGAATGAATAAATCCCGGAGTGTACTCATATATTCTTACCCCTGCCT
>JAGAZW010000197.1 GCA_017939855.1 Clostridia bacterium
AAAAAGAATCAATATGGCAAAATCTAAAATTGCAAAAACAATCGACAAAACTGCTGAAGCGGTAACCGGCGGTTACAAGAAAATTGAAAAAGGTGTGGTCGATGGCTACAAAAAAATCGAGCAAGGTGTTGTTGGTGGCTATACCAAAATCGAAGATAAGTTTGTAGACGCTTACCTTACAAAAGACGGGGAAACCGTTGAAGAAGCAAAGGCCAGACTGAAAAAAGAAAATAAGTAAGAAAACGGCGGCAGAGAGGTGTTAATCTCCCTGCCGCCGTGCTTCGATTAGTTGTAAATTATATCGTGATTTACAATTTCGGTGGCTCTGCCGAGGATAATAAATGCACTCTAAATAATAATGGTGATAAAGATAATAGCAGACAATGAAAGCCATTGTCTGCTACAGTAGATAAATCGTATTAAATTGGTATTACTCCCACTCTATTGTACCGATAGGCTTTGGTGTTAGGTCATAGAGGACACGGTTGATGCCGTCTACCTCTGCGGTGATACGGGCGGTAATACGACGGAGAAGTTCATAAGGAATTTCTTCAATGGTTGCGCTCATAGCGTCGGTAGTGTTTACGGCACGGATAATTGCCGGCCAACCCTCATAGCGCTTACCGTCCTTAACGCCTACACTCTTCATATCCGGAACGGCGATAAAGTACTGCCATACCTTACCTGAAAGACCGTTTTTATCAAACTCCTCACGAAGAATAGCATCTGCCTCACGAAGTGCATTAAGCCTGTCTCTTGTAATAGCACCTAAGCATCTTACGCCTAAACCGGGACCGGGGAAGGGTTGACGATAAACCATAGCGTGTGGCAGTCCTAGTGCTTCTCCCACAACACGAACCTCGTCCTTATAGAGAAGTTTAACGGGTTCGACAAGCTCAAACTGCATATCCTCAGGAAGACCACCTACATTATGGTGAGCCTTAACGCCGTCGGACTCTAAAATATCAGGATAAATGGTACCTTGCGCCAAGAAGGAAATTCCTTCAAGTTTACCTGCTTCTTCGTCAAAGACCTTAATAAATTCTCCACCTATTATCTTTCTCTTTTGTTCGGGGGCATCAACCCCTTTAAGCAGATTCAAAAAGCGGTCTGTAGCGTCAATATAAATAAGGTTTGCATCGAGCTCTTTACCGAAAACCTCAATAACCTGTTCACTCTCGCCCTTGCGCATAAGACCGTGATTTACGTGAACACAAACGAGCTGCTTTCCGATAGCCTTTATAAGCAGTGCCGCCACAACAGAGGAATCTACGCCACCCGAAAGGGCTAACAGCACTTTTTTATCTCCTACCTGTTTTCTGATAAGCTCTACCTGCTCGTTGATAAAGGCATTTGCAAGTTGTTGAGTATTAATTCTTTTCATATCTTCGGGACGCTTGTTGTTATCCATACTGACTCCTCCTAAAACGGTAAAAAGTTTATAGTATAGTATAACACATCTTCCCGCTAATTTTCAAGTATACATACTACAAAAAATATTGCTTTTATACTGAAAATTTTTATTCAACTGTTACTGATTTAGCAAGATTTCTTGGTTTGTCAATATCACAGCCCTTATCTAAGGCTACATAGTATGCAAATATCTGGAACGGTATTACCTCCAATGAGGCGACCATCAGCTTATGAGTTTTCGGTACATAAATAACCGAGTCACAAGCAGTTTCCATTTCGCTATTGCCTGTAGTGGTACAACCCATTACATATGCGCCTCTTGCCTTTACCTCTTTAATATTACTGAGCAATTTTTCAAAAAGTTGATCATAGCAGCCTAATGCTATAACTGTTCTGCCCTCTTCTATAAGGGAAATTGTACCATGTTTAAGTTCTCCCGCAGCATATGCCTCAGAATGTATATATGAAATTTCCTTTAGCTTTAGAGAAGCTTCCAAGGACACCGCATAATCTATATTTCTACCTATGAAGAATAACGAATTTTGCCCATTAATATGGTTTGCCATCGAGGCTATTTTTTCACTTTGGGATAGCACTTTTTGTGTATTTTTCGGCAGAGAAGCTATTGAAGAAATAAAACTCTCTAATTCATCATCAGGCACTCCCCCCATACTCTGAGCAGCCCAGGCCGCAAACAGATAAAGCATACAAAGCTGTGTAGAATAACCTTTTGTTGTGGCAACTGCAATTTCGGGACCTGCTTTAGTATAGAGAACATCATCTGCTGCTTGAGCGATAGAGCTGCCGACTACATTTACTATAGCGAGAGTATGCGAACCTCTTGAAGAAGCTTCTTTTAAAGCGGCTAAGGTATCGGCTGTCTCTCCGGATTGACTTATGACTATAGTTAATGTATTTTCATCTACCATAGGGTTACGGTAACGGAATTCACTTGCCAAATCTACCTGTACCGGTTTTCTCAAAAGCTCTTCGAGAACATACTTACCTACAATACCTGCATGGTATGCAGAACCACACGCAACTATAAAAATGTTATCTATTTCCTTTAGGGTTTCAGAATTGAGTTTCAGCCCGTCAAAGCATACCCTTCCGTCTTTGATCCTACCTGCAATTGTCTGGGCTATGGCTTTGGGTTGCTCAAAAATTTCCTTCATCATAAAATGGTCAAAGCCGCCCTTTTCGGTAGCTGCAATATCCCAAGTTATATGAGAAATTTTTCTTTCTACCTGCTTACACTCAGAATAAATTTTCACTTCGTTCTCTTTTATAAGTGCAATATCGCCGTCTTCCATATATATTATGTCTTTGGTATGGGTACAAACTGCCGTTACATCGGAAGCTACCATATTTGCGTCTTCGCACACACCTATTATCAAGGGACTAAATTTTTTTGCCGCAACTATTGTATCAGGAAAATCCGTACATATAATTCCCAGAGCAAAAGAACCTTCAAGCTGCGTCAGCGCACGACTAATCGCCGAAAGCAAATCTCCATTATAATATTTATTTATGAGGT
>JAGAZW010000198.1 GCA_017939855.1 Clostridia bacterium
TATAGTAGTGATGGCTCTTCAAACATTAATGTTACTCTTGAAAGAAAAACGGCATCACAGCTTAAAAAAATGGATTTAGACGAAGTGATGGTGAACGTATTGGAAAGAGTAGAGGACGCATATAAAAACGCAGGATTTACAAATTTTAGCGGAGAAATTGTTGAAATAGAGATTGACGATAAAAAGTTTGTCGGGGGCAAAACTACCGTTACAAACGGTCCCAATAAAATATGTCAGAAGCAAATTCTTATTAAGTGCGACCAATATGTTGCCTCTGTTACCGTGACTGCGGGCTCCCATAACACGGTGGACAATTTGCTAAAAGGCTTTTATCTAGTATAATATTGACATCAGCCACACAAAAATTTGTGTGGCTGATTTTGCTAATTTTCTACTATTTTACATCCCGGATAATACCAATACAGTATTTCTTTATATGAGCTGCCCTGTTTTGCCATATAGTCTGCTCCACTCTGGCTCATTCCCACGCCGTGTCCGTATCCGAAGACAGTAAATGTAAAGTTGTCTCCTGATTTAGCGATGTCGAACGCCGCAGATCGAAGATTTAAAGCTTTTTGAAGCTCACTTCCTGTAAAAGTGGCACCACCGAAGGAAACAGACCTAACATATTTTGTTTGAGTTTGAACGATATCAGAAAAATCCGTGCCTGAAGCCGAAAGCTTTTCATTGATTTCGGCATTTGAAAAGGTTGCGGTAGAGACATAGTCTTTGTTAAGCTTATCACCAATGCTGTCTACGGATGTAAGATATGGTATTTCCTTGCCCCAAACATCAGACGAGGGGTTAGTTTTGCCGGGCGAGATGGCGTGGTAAACGGTGAGAGCAGTTTTTCCGTTATGGCATACAAGCTGACCCTCAACCGCTGACACAACATTCTTAATTTTCGAATAATATGCCTCATAGTTTTCTCCCCACTTTTCCTTCATCTGCTGAATAGAACAATATGCCTGATCGGTACTAAAGTTGGTAGTTAAATCATAATTATTGTTTGAGGTGTCACGTCGGTAACAGGCGAAGGTGTAGGCGGCGACAGCCTGAGCTTTCAAAGCCTCTTCGTCGTAAAGCGCCGGCATTTCAGCCGCTACAACGCCTATGATATATTCGGTTGCATCAATTTCTTTTATTTCTCCGGTGTCGTCTATAAGAAGTTTAAATTTATCATAAAACTTTGCCTTGGGCTGACTGTCAGAAATTTTTATGTCTGCCGAAACTGACTTGGCGTCGACTTTTTTGGCTGCCACAGTCCATAAAGGGATAATAAGCAGAGCAATAATGCTCGAAAGACCCGAAATAAAAATGCTTTTCATTGTTTTTTCTCCTTCTTTTGCGTTTTTATGGTTGACTTTTAGGGTATATTTATATAAAATAAATATGTATTGACATTTAATTAAATTCATTATAATCAGGTGTGTATCTATGCGTTATAAATATATATTAACTGTTTTTCTTGCTTCTTTGCCTGTAGTGATTTGCGCTCGTGCGTTACAGCTGATTCAGCTGACCGACCACACAACCGGTTTTATGAGCAGGAATAAACCGGCGATTGTTGTAACCGGATTTATAGCCGTTATTATATTAACGGTCTCCTGCTGCTGTGCTACGGTAAGACGTGCACCACTCAGGACTCCTAAAGTGAGAAAGCCTTTGGGAATAGGTGCTTTTTTGATGGTGATATCCATCGCTTTTGATTTAGCGGCTGTTCTGTCTTTGGGATATCTTGGGGTTTGGCAAAAACTGTTGCTGGTTTTACTTGCTGTATGCACAATGATATTCTTTATGCTTTATGCCTGGAAGGCTGTAAAAAGATACCGTCTTGAAAAGCTTTTGTATGCTGTTCCGACGATCTATTTTGCAGCAAGACTGGTATTTACCTTTATCTCAATCGCAACACAAGCCCTAATAGCTATAAATGCGTATATGATATTAGCCCAATGTGCGACGCTGCTATTTATGTTTGAATTCGCAAAAATCGCCAACGGCTACGGTAAGGACAAAAGCTATAAGAGAATTCTTATTACAGGAGCCTTCTCGGTTATGTTTAATGCCGTTTTCTCGGTTCCCGAAATGTTCCTTTTACTAACCGACGTAAAAGCCACAGAGCACCAGCCCCCGACAATGTTTATATCGTCTATGCTGACAGGTGTCTTTGTTGTTATATATTTAATGGCTCACTTTTCCAACAAAAACCTGAAGGATCATCGTTATCGTCATAAAAAGGAAGACCAAGAGGCGAAATTTCTTAAAATTGATTCTCCGACACACGAATTTTATTACGGCGACTAAAAATTTCCCGTGACTTTTAAAGTCACGGGTTTTTATTGTTTTATGAGGGACGAAAGGATAAGATAAATCGCAATAGCAAAAAAGGAGAGATTGGTTTTATCCCAAAGGCAAAAAAATACACCTAAAAAGAAGAAAAAAGCGCCGAAGAAAAGCGAAATAATACGAACAACCCTCTCACCCTTATAAGGATCGTTTGTTTTGCGTGATATAATACAAGATATTATTAAGCCGCCGTCAAGACCCCAGACAGGGAGAAGATTAAAGGCAGCCGTACAAAAATTTATGAGAGCAAATTCGAGGATCCATAGTTTATCGCTTATAAAAAAATCAATAAGGAAGACGGAGCCTACCAAAATGTTTGCTATAGGACCGGCAGCGGCAATTAATTCTTCGCCGTATTTCTTTCTCGATGCCGATCTTACAATTTGAACACTCGCCGGGATAAGTCTTACCGATTTAGGCCCACAGTTGCACATCCACATCATAAGCAAATGTGCCGCTTCGTGAATTGTAACGGCAATTATCAGGTGGAAAATATATCCTGTTCTATCAAGGGCTATCATAAAGCAAATGAGCGCCCAGAAAAGAAAAGATATATAAATTTTAGTGCCCATTAATTTAATTTCCATCTTTTAACACCTCATCTGCGGTGGTGGTGCTTAATATTTCAGTTTTGTAAAAATCTTCAATTTGATTGTATGATTTTTCAGAAACAAACTTGACAGCGAGTATTGAAATTGCCAACAGTAGAACACAAATAATCTGTATGATTAATATAGCAGGCAGTCGCACAAAAAAATCTTTCATCTCTTGACCTTCTTTTTTGTTGAGGTAAATAAAAAAATATGCTATACTAAAATATATATTTAATTCGGAGTTAAGATTATGCCGTTTTTACCGTTAAATCGCAAGGAAATGGAAAGCTTAGGTTGGCGCAGAGCCGACTTTGTTATAGTTACGGGAGATGCCTATGTGGATCATCCCTCTTTTGGTACTGCCGTTATTTCGAGGGTATTGGAAAAAGAGGGCTTTAAGGTTTGTATTATCTCTCAGCCGCAGACGGATGAGGACTTTTGCATTTTTGGCGCACCACGACTCGCATTTTTAGTAAATTCCGGAAATATAGACTCAATGGTGGCACATTATACCGCTGCAAAGAGAAAAAGAAGCGAGGATGCTTATTCTCCGGGAGGAAAGGCAGGACTTAGGCCTGATAGGGCAGTAACAGTTTATTCGAAAACGCTTAAAAGGCTATATAAAGATGTTCCGATTGCAATCGGTGGTATAGAAGCATCTCTTCGCAGATTTGCACATTATGATTATTGGGATGATTGTGTTCGTCCTTCGGTGCTTGTGGATTCGGGTGCTGATGTTCTTATGTACGGTATGGGGGAAAAGCATATAGCCGAAATTGCTCACCGACTAGACACAGGAGAAAAAATAAGCGACTTAACCGATATTTTAGGAACCTGCTATCTTGTTGATACAAAGGACTATGAGTTTAAACCCGGCACCCGAGAGTGTCCCTCGTTTGAAGCGGTAAAGAATGCCGACGAGCAGGGTTTTAAGAAATATGCCGTTTCCTGTAAAATTCAGCAAACGGAACACGACGCTATAAGAGGCAAACGAATTATCCAACGTCACGGCAATAAAATCTTAGTTCAGAACCCGCCGATGCCGCCGCTTACTACCGAAGAGATGGACGAAGTGTATGCACTTCCCTTTATGAGAGATTACCATCCGTCCTATAAAGCCAAGGGAGGGATTCCCGGCATAGAAGAGGTAAAGTTTTCGGTTATTCATAACAGAGGATGTATTGGGGCTTGTAATTTCTGTGCGCTCGCATATCATCAAGGAAGACAAATAAGTTCAAGAAGTCATGAGTCGGTAATTGCTGAGGTTAAAAAGATTACCGAAATGGAGGATTTTAAAGGTTATATACACGACGTCGGAGGACCTACTGCAAATTTCCGGTTTCCTGCATGTAAAAAGCAGTTAAAGGCGGGGCTTTGTGCCGACAAAAAATGCTTGGCACCCGAAATGTGTAAGGCGGTGGAGGTCGACCATAGCGATTATCTTTCTCTGCTTAGAAAATTAAGAAAAATATCAAAGGTTAAAAAGGTCTTCATACGCTCGGGAATCCGTTTTGATTATCTTTTAGCCGATAGCTCTCCGGAGTTTTTTGAAGAGTTGGTCGAGCATCACATTAGCGGTCAGCTAAAGGTGGCACCGGAACATTGCTCAGACGATGTTCTTAAAAGAATGGGCAAACCAAAAGCTGAAATCTATAATAACTTCAAAAAGCGTTTTTATGAAATTACCAAACAAAAGGGGAAAGAGCAGTTCTTAGTACCCTATTTAATGTCGTCACATCCGGGAAGCACGATAAACGACGCTATAAAACTGGCGCTTTTTCTAAAAAGAGAGTCGCTGCATCCTCAACAGGTTCAGGATTTCTATCCAACCCCCGGAACCATTTCAACCTGTATGTTCTATACGGGACTTGACCCGATGACGATGGAAAAGGTGTATGTGCCGAAAACACCACAGCAAAAGGCGCAGCAAAGAGCGCTTTTGCAGTATTATCGTCCGGAAAATCGGTCTTTGGTGCTGTCTGCTTTGAAAAGTGCGGGGAGATATGACCTTATAGGAACGGGGAAAAACTGTCTTGTTGCCCCCGAGCGAACCAATACTGCTCAAACAGCAAATAAAAAGAAAAAAACCATCAGAAATGTTCACAAAAAGAAAAAAGGATGAAACAGATGAAGATAGCTCTAGGTATGAGTGGAGGTGTGGATTCCTCCGCTGCCGCAATTGTTTTGAAGAATAAAGGCTTTGAGGTGCTGGGCACAACCCTTTGTCTTTTTGACGGCAGTTTGCCAAAAGATGATGAGTTCGGGGAAATGAAGGTGTCAAACGAGGCGCAGTTGGCGGCTCAGGTTTGTGAAAAGCTGGGGATAGAGCACAAAATTATCGATGGCAGAAAAGAGTTTTACAAAACAGTAATAACCGATTTTGTTAATCAATATTACGAAGGCTTTACACCTAATCCTTGTATTGTTTGCAACAAAAAGATAAAGTTCGGCTTTATGCTTGAGGCGGCTTTAAATTTGGACTGCGAAAAAATAGCAACGGGTCATTATGCAAGAATTGAAAAAGACAAAGACAGATATTTGCTAAAAAAAGCTAAGGACTCCACAAAAGACCAGTCATATGTTCTTTACCCGTTGAAACAATCCTCTCTTTCTCGCACCGAATTTCCTTTAGGGGATTATACAAAGGAACAAATAAGGGAAATAGCAAGGGAAATTGGTCTTATAAATGCCGATAAAAAGGACAGTCAGGATATTTGCTTTGTGCCGGAAGGTGACTACGCCGACTTTATACAAAAGGTTACGGGCAAAGGTTATCCTAAGGGTGAATATGTTAATGAGTGCGGCACCGTTTTAGGCGTCCATTCGGGCATTATAAATTATACCATAGGTCAAAGAAAGGGCCTTAAAATAGCGCTCGGCAAACCGCAGTTTGTGCTCTCAAAGGATGCTCGTACCAATCGGGTAGTTTTGGGAGATGAGAGCTCACTGTTTCATAAACGTGTTGTCGTAAAGGATATAAATATGATAGCCCAGGAAAAGCTTACCGGAGCTATTAAAGCTAAGGTAAAGCTCAGATACAGACACACAGAGCAACCCGCAACACTTCATCCCCTGGATGAAAATCAGATACTAATAGAGTTTGACGCTCCCCAACGAGCACCCTCCCCCGGACAATCGGCAGTTTTTTACGATTCCGATATAGTTTTGGGCGGAGGAATAATAGTGTGATTAAAAAAGGAGTAAAATTATGGACAAATACATTGTGGAATTGTTTGAAAATTTAGAAAAAAACAACATTAAGGGTATATATGCCGAAAGTAAAGAACAAGCCGCTAAGATGGTAGAGGAAATGCTTTTCGAGGGCGCTGTTATAACGTCTGGCGGAAGTGTTTCGATTAAGGAAAGCGGCATATGGGATATTATAAAGGATAAAAAATACAGATTTTTCGATCGTTCAGACCCCACTTTAACCGAAGAACAAAGGCAGGAATGCTTCAGGGAGTCTATCGGTGCTGACTTTTATTTTTGCTCGTCGAATGCAGTTGCTCAAAACGGAGAGCTCGTTAATGTTGACGGATTTTCAAATCGTATCTCGGCAATAGCCTTCGGACCCAAAAGGGTCATAATGGTTGTCGGTAAAAATAAGCTCGTAAAGGATGTAAATGAAGCGTTTATCAGAATAAAGAAAATTGCGGCGCCGAAAAACTGTGTAAGACTTGGAATAGATAGCCCTTGTGCGAAGTTGGGACATTGTGTGAGCCTTCTTAAAACCGAAACTCCCGCAATGACCGACGGCTGTGACAATCAAAGACGTATTTGCCGCAACTACCTCGTTTCGTCCAAACAAAACACAAAAGATAGGATAATCGTTCTCTTTGTCAACGAAAATCTTGGTTATTGATAAAATATTACCTTTTTCTGCTTGATTTTGTGGATTTATAGGTATATAATTAAATTGATTTTACGAAAAGTCTTTCGTAATAAAAATTAAAAAGGGTGAAAAATATGAACAGATTTGTACTCAATGAAACATCTTATCATGGCGCAGGAGCTATCAAAGCGGTTCCCGAAGAAATCAAAAATCGTGGCTTTAAAAAGGCTTTCGTAGCTTCCGATCCTGACCTCGTTAAATTCGGCATTACCGCAAAGGTTACCGACCTTTTAGATGAGGCGAAAATTCCTTATGTTCTGTATAGCGACATAAAGGCTAACCCCACTATTGAAAACGTTCAGCACGGTGTTGCAGAATTTAAGGCAAGTAATGCAGACTGTATCGTTGCTATCGGCGGCGGTTCGGCTATGGATACTGCAAAGGCTATCGGTATTATTATAACCAACCCCGAATTCGAAGATGTTCGCTCTTTAGAGGGCGTTGCTCCGACAAAGAACCCCTGCACACCTATTATTGCCGTTGCTACCACCGCAGGCACTGCAGCAGAGGTTACTATCAACTATGTTATCACAGATGTAGAGAAAAAGCGTAAGTTTGTTTGCGTTGACGTTCACGACATCCCTGTTGTTGCAGTTGTTGACCCCGATATGATGAACACAATGCCCGCAGCTCTTACCGCAGCAACCGGTATGGATGCTCTTACCCATGCTATTGAGGGCTACATAACCAAGGGTGCTTGGGAGCTTTCAGATATGTTCCATATCAAAGCAATTGAAATCATAGCTAAATCTTTAAGAGGCGCTGTTGCTAATACTGCTGAGGGAAGAGAAGGTATGGCACTCGGTCAGTATGTTGCAGGAATGGGCTTTTCAAACGTAGGACTCGGTGTTGATCACTCAATGGCTCATACACTCTCTGCTTATTATGACACTCCTCACGGTAAAGCTTGTGCAATACTTCTTCCTACCGTTATGGCTTATAATGCAGAAAGCACCGGCACAAAATATCGTGACATCGCAATAGCTATGGGCGTTGAAGGTGTTGAGAATATGACTCAGGACGAATACCGCAAGGCAGCTGTTGATGCAGTTAAGAAGTTAGCTGAAGACGTTGGCATTCCTACCACATTAAAGGGTATTGTCAAGGAGGAAGACATTGATGCACTTGCAGCAGACGCTTATGCAGATGCTTGTCGTCCCGGCAATCCTAAGGATGTAACCGAAGAAGACATAAAAGCACTTTACAGAAGCCTTATGTAATAAAACTAAAATCCCCTTCAAGAGAAGGGGATTTTTTATATTAAATTAGCAGATATATAAGGGTTGTTTTTTCATAAAAATTTAGTCGTCTGTGATTTCGAACAATTCATTAGGGGTACAGTCAAATAACAAACATAGTGTTTCTATATTTTCATAACGGATTGATTTTGTTTGGTTGTTTATCATTCTGCTGAAGTTCTGATAACTCATTCCCAATTGCTTATATAACCAATATTTTGTTTTTCCGGTTTCTTTCAATAAATTTATTACATTTAATTTTACCATAAGATACTTCTCCATAACTTATCTTTTAATGAGATAATATCTTATTTTTCCTCTTTACATATAGACTAATGCATTATATAATGTATTAGTCTACAAATTTATTAAGGAGGAAAATATGATTATTGATGCTACAGGAGTTGTTTTGTTGCCCGGACGCAATGGGCAGGACTGCTTGGGAAACGGTCTGCAAAGAAATGAAAAAGGAGAAATTATTGAATGTTGTTGCGATGAATGTAATTATATGATTTGTTGTACAGAGCTGTTTGACCCTCAAAAATGCGAAACTTGTTCTGCAAGGGAATGCCCTCGCAACAAAAAACATAACTCCGAACAGGCAGAAAAAGAGACAGTTGACGGCATAGAACTTGTTTTTTAAATAACAAAATAGGCGTTTTTCGTGAGGTCGGATAAAAAGGGAAGGGCACAATGCCCTCCCTACGAAAATCAACATTATTTCCAATACGCCTTGTCGCCCTGAATACGAAGTCGGTTTTCGAGAATCGGTTTTGCTGTTTTTAAAATAAAGAATCTTGCTTCTTTATTTTTTTCTCGGCATTTATCTATAACAAATTTTGTTCCCCTTGAGGTTCCGTCCCAGAAAACGAGAACAATATCAGCATAATTAATTATCTGAATATTTCTTTTAAGGGGGGCGCCTCTGCCGAAGCGTTCGTAATCGGGAAGAAATTCGGTGAGTTTAATATTATGAAGATGCGCATAATTTTTTGCGCATGTATCTATTCCTCTAGCTCCTCCTGAAACAATCTCGGTAACATCTTGGGGCAAATATTCGCCAAGCTCCAAAGAGGTTATTCCTCTTGAGCCTACAACCGCAACCTTCATTTAATCAACTCCTCAATTTGTAAAGCAGGTATATTTTAACACAACTCACACATAAAATAAACAAAAACTTACCATAAAAATTTACAAACCCTTAATTGACATATATTTCGTTATGACGTATAATATCTTCATAATAAAAATAACTACGGAGGTTTAAAATGGCTAAAATAAATGCGAGAACTAAAAAAAATATAATTTTTATAACAGCTCTAGTATTAGCTGCAGCAGTATTTATAACCTCTGCCGTTATGTTAGTTTTGCGACTGCTACCTGACACGTATGATTATGACCGCTTCAAGACGGTCACTACGGATAAGGTTATACAGGTGGGCGAAAAAGGGGAGAACCCTATTGATTTTGAAAAACTTCAGAATCACAATAGTGATGTTTGCGCCTGGATTATGGTAGACGGAACAGAAATCGACTATCCCGTTTTAAGACCGGGCAGCGATGCAGATAACGAATTTTATTTGAATCATAATTTGGATAAAGAAAAACAGATTGCAGGAAGCATTTATATGGAAAAGGGCAACTCAGCCGATTTTTCTGACCCGAATACAGTCATTTACGGTCATAATATGCTAAACGGCAGTATGTTTGCGGCTCTCAAAAAATTTCGCAACGCAGATTTTTTTAAGGAAAACAAATATATCTATATTTTTGTGCCCGGACACGTGTACAAATACCATATAATATCTGCGTTTGTCTATGACGACCGCCATATCCTTAATTCTTTTAACTGCTATATCGCAGCGGGTATGGAAGCATATGTAGAGGCTTGTATCAACCCGGCAAGTCTGGTTAAAAATGTAAGACAATTGACGGTTAACACCGACGATAAGCTCATAACACTAAGCACTTGCACCTCAAAGAAAAAGGAAAGGTATTTAGTAGTGGCAAAGCTTATAGAAGATATTGAAACTAAATAAAACAAAGACTACCTGAAATATTTTAGGTAGTCTTTTAATTATTTTAAAGATTAACAGAACGCTTTTCGTCGCCGGAAATCTTTTCTGCAAGAACGATTTCGATTGTCTGGTAGGCGGTGTCGGGATTGTTAATTGTGCTCCAACGATTTTCTTTAATGCACTGAACGAAATCGATCATTTCGTTTGCATACGGACTAAGACCGTTGGTAGCAATAACCTCTTTTTCGCCGGTTTCGGTATAAAGTATAAGACCTTCTGAGTTAAGCTCTAAAACAGCCTGCTCGAAATGGATGCGGAATGCTCTTGTGAAGGGGTAAACATCCGGCAAAGACCAGTCTGCCATTGCAGTAACCGTTACACCGTCATATTCATAGTCGGTAGAAACTGTATCGTGTTTGCCTTTAAAATTGGTAACTGTGGTTTTAACAGACTTAGGTCTTCCAAAAGCCCAGTTTATAAAGTCAACATCGTGAACGTGGAGGTCTAAAACGGCGCCGCCGGACCAATCATCGTTGGAGTACCAGTTATTCCAGCCCCAAACAGGGAACATAGAAAGACGATAGAAATCTGCCCTTACAACCTTGCCGTATTTGCCGTTATCAATATATTCTTTAGCTATTTGATATGGATGCATATATCTTAAGCACTGACCTATCATAAGCACCTTGTTGTTTTTCTTAGCGGCATCAATCATTTCTCTGCCTTGTTCAAGCGTTCTTGCCATAGGCTTTTCAGAGAACACATGGATACCCTTATTAAGTGCCATAACTGCTATTCTTGAATGCTCATATGTAGGCAGAGCAGAGATTACAAAGTCAAGCTCTTCCTTTTCAAAAAGCTCTTCGGGAGAATGATAGAGGTTAAGACCGGTAAAGTCGAGCTTTGTATCGTTGGCGCCGAGGTTTGTCTCGGTCTGGGTTTCAAAGGCTTTTGGTTCAATGTCGCACACAGCAACTAATTTAATGTCGGGGTGAGCCTCAGTGACGGTGGGAACGCAGTTAAAATGAACCTTCCCCAGACCTCCAAAGCCTATAATTGCAAATTTTAACATAATTATATCCTCCTAAGTATATCTTCCGTAGCTTCTGCTACGATTTTGTGTATTTTAATGTGAACGTTCAAGCGTGATAAAGCTTTTTCGTTTGATATTTAGGCTCACAGGTGAGATTCACACCCAATTTTCTAAAGGTCTGCTCATCGATACGAGAGAGAATTACTGTGGAATGTGCCTCAAGACCCTTGAGCTTTTCAAGCTGTTGCATAGCTTTTTTTGCGTCGGGGTCACTAGCAGCACAAATACAAAGCGCTATAAGTACTTCGTCGGTATGCAGACGAGGATTATGGTTGCCCAAAATACCCGTTTTCATTTTTTGACTGGGCTCAATAATGGTGGGAGAAAGGAGTTTAACCTCGTCGGGAATGCCGGCAAGTTCCTTTAAAACGTTGAGAAGCATCGATGAGGAGGCACCCAAAAGTGAGGAGGTTTTACCCGTTATGATTTTTCCGTTATCAAGCTGAATTGCCGTAGCA
>JAGAZW010000199.1 GCA_017939855.1 Clostridia bacterium
AACCAAAACGCATTTTTTTATACTGTGCAAAAGCTTCAAAAAGATGGTAAATTTGCTTAAAATTACTGTTTTGCACGGCGGCGTTTTTGCGTTTAACACCATATACTGCTTTTGTATGAAGCGGGTATATCAAAAATAAAATGCCGAATGCAAATATGGGCAGGGCGGCAAATACTTTTGAAAAGGATTGATGAAAAGCGATGAAGAAGAGTTTTGTTAAAAGAGGAATGGTGAAGAAAATTCTTTCGGGATTCTTTGGCCTATTGCTTTTTGTATCCTCGTTTCAAGTTGGTATTACAGCAGTTGCCGAAAATTTTGAAGTTGGAAACTATCCTACAGCTCTTATTGAGGGTACCGAGGAAGCGATTGGTTACGATTATTTTCTCGGCGATAAGGCTGAGGTTGGTTTTGCCGGAGTTGATTTCGAGATAGGTGTCGATAATTTGTCTGCTGCCTATGCCGAAGGTTATGCTGCGGAAACAGTAGAAGAAAAACCTGCTTTGGTTTTAAGAGAAGGCAATGAGTGGATAGAGTACACCTTTACTGCTCCTAAAACAGGTCTTTACAATATTCTCGTTAATTACTGTCCTGTTGAAGATACCGGAAGAGCTATTCAGGTGGGCTTCCTCTTTGACGGAGAATATCAGTACACTGAGCTTTCGAGTGTAAACTTCTCTCGTATTTGGGTCAATGAAAGTAATAAAATAGAAAAGGACGCTCAAGGCAACGAGGTTCGTCCTATTCAAATTGAAAACTTCCGCTGGAATACAGAATGGGTAGATAGTAACACAGGTATGTTCACCAAACCCTATGCCGTTTATCTCGAAGAAGGCAGTCATACTCTTCGTATAGTAAGAGAGGTAGACGCTATTGCATTTTCCAACATAACATTTACTGAGTATGAGGAAGCAATAAGCTATAAGGACTATAAAAAGCTTAATTCAGACAAAAAGGTTGCTTCTAAGGATTACAGAATAGAAGCAGAAACAGCTTTTGAAAAAAGCGATAACCGTCTTGCTGCGACTATTGATCGGGCAAATGCAGGGATGACCCCCTCAAGCCCTACAACATCTGTTGTTAACTCTTTCGGTACAGAAAGTTGGAATACTTATGGACAATGGGCTTCTTGGAAAGTGCCCTCTAATCTTAAGCCTGGAATGTATGTTCTTCGCTTCAGAGTAAAGCAAAATACTACCGTTGGTATTTCGACCTTCCGTAAGATTTATATAAACGGAGAGGTTCCATTTAAGGAAGCAGAAAGTGTTAAATTTGAATACAACGACAGTTGGTACATATCTACAGCCGGCGGTGAAAATGCCTATCTTTTCTATCTTGAACCGGGCGATGTTATAACAATGGAAGCTACAACAGGCGTCATGTCCAGTATTCTTAATGATATTAATAAAACGGTTCAGGAATTAAATAATATCTATCAATCTATAATTATGGTTACCGGAACGGCTCCGGACTTAGAACGTGACTATAACATACAGCGTGAAATTCCTACTCTTATGGATGATCTGAAAAACATTAAGAAGGAAATTGATGACATCGGGAATCGTATGGAAGCAATAATGGGCGAGGCAAACTCAAAGACATATATGTTCAGAGAATTTTCCGGAGTCCTTAAAGGTATGATAGAAAATCACCGCACAATAGTTCAAGAGCTCTCTAATTTTAAAAGTTATCTTGATTCTTATGTTGCTCAAACCTATGATTTTAACACATTGGGTCTTGAAATGGACACCATATATTTGATGAGTGAAAAATCTGAGCAACCGAAGGCCGGTGCTGGATTTTGGAAATCTTTAAAATTTGAGCTTCAAAGATTTGTATATTCATTTGCCGACAAATATGCAACTCAGGAAAATAAAGACAAGAAGACATTAACTATTTGGACAGGTCTCGGTCGTGACCAAGCTCAGTCGGTAACACGTCTTATTGAAAACGACTTTATACCGAACCATCCGGAATTTAATGTTAAATTGGTAATGTCGGCAACAAGTTTGGGTCAGGCGATCCTTGCAGGTCTCGAGCCTGATGTTATGCTTTCAGTAGCACAGTCTGATCCTATAAACTATGCCCTGCGTGGTCAGGTATTAGACATATCTCCTTATCTTGAGGAATTGGAAAAAGAAGGCGCTGAACTACTGGATCAGTATGAGGAATCGGCATGGATTCCGTTTCAATATAAGGGCGGAACATATGCTTTCCCGATGACTCAGGCTTATAATGTAATGTTTTATCGCACCGATATTCTGAAAAGCTTAGGACTGGAACCTCCTGAAACTTGGGAAGAGTTTTATGATGTGCTTCGAGAGTTGCAGAAAAACAAATTCCAAATCGGTATTAAGGAAATGGATGCTGCAAACCCCGGTGTAACAGCAGCTGCCAATATATTTAATATGTTCTTATATCAGCGAGGCGGTACATATTATAACGATGATCTGACACAGGTCAATTTTGAAAGCCCCGAAGGAAAACAAGCATTTGTTCAGCTTGTTGAACTTTATCGTGATTACGGACTTGAAACTGATTTTGATATTGTATCTCGTTTTCGTTCGGGTGAAATGCCCATTTTTATTGCAGAGTACGGAAACTATCAAGTTATTACGGCTATCGCAACCGAAATTCAGGGTCGCTGGTCAATGACCACAGTTCCGGGAACAGTTAGAGAAGACGGCACAATTGATAAAACTGTAACAGCAACTGTTACAGGTACAATGATTCTTAAAGCCGCAGAAGAACGTGGCGTAGCAGACGAGGCCTTTGAATTTGTAAAATGGTGGGCATCTGCGGAAACGCAGCAAGACTATTCATTTGCTATGGAGTCAATTCAAGGTATAGCAGGACGTGTTGCTGTTGCAAACACAGAAGCATTTGAAAAAATAGGTTGGTCTACTGCGCAAAAAGCAATACTTCGTGAGCAGCGTGCCTCTACCATAGGTGTACCTGAAATACCCGGTAACTACATTATTGCTCGTAATTTAACCAATGCGTTAAGATCTTCATATAGTGACGGAGAAGATCCGCTTCGTCAGCTCAATATTCGCAGCAGATTTATCAATCAAGAACTCATACGTAAACGTGCCGAGTTCGAAGATGCTAACTGAAAGGGGAAAAGTGATTAAGTATGAAAAACAAGAATAAAGGTAGCTTATCCTCTTTTAGTTATAATGCTCCCTTCATTATAATGGTAATACCGTTTGTATTAATAATGACAATATTTGTAATAGTACCGGCAATAGGCGGTGTTATTACCAGCTTTACAAACTTTAATGGTTTGACATTCCCGCAATTTACGGGTATTGAAAATTATACAAGGCTTATCTTCAGGGATGAAACCTTCATTGTAGTTTTTAAAAATACACTTTTGCAGGCATTGATAGTAGGTCCTGTTGGATTCTTATTAAGCTTTGTGGTGGCATGGCTTATTAACGAGCTTGATAAAAATCTTAGATTATTGATTATCTTTTTGTTCTATTCTCCGTCATTTAGCGGAACATTGTTCGTTATATGGAAATATGTATTTG
>JAGAZW010000200.1 GCA_017939855.1 Clostridia bacterium
GGGTTTTGCCCGTGAAGTTGCAGACAGGGTCATATTCATTGATGAAGGGATTATTACCGAGCAAGGACCTCCTGAAGAAGTTTTTGCTAATCCAAAATCTCCTCGTTTGCGTGATTTTTTAAGTAAAGTTCTTTAAAAAATTTTAAAGCGTTCTGTGTATTCGCACAGAACGCTTTTGCTTATTTAATTCTTATTTTTTAAAAGCTTCGAATATCCCCTACCGTATTGCACACATCTCGATACCCGACTGAGTGTTGCAGAGGAAATGTCTGTCTGTTCAATAACTTGGTTATATGTCTTTCCCTCAAGTAACAATTTAGCAGATTTTACACGCTGTGCCATTTGTTCAATTTCTTTAAAAGTACACATATCGTTAAAAAGCTCTTTGCAATCTTCAACACTATCAATTGAAATAATAAGCTCAAAAAGCTCTTCAATCATTTCTGGGGTTACTTTTGTCATTGACACACTATCACCTCTTAAAACACTTCAAACGATTTATTAAGAAAAGCTTTGGTTTTATCAGATTTAGGATTATCAAAAACCTCGCTGGGTGTTCCCATTTCTTCTATTATACCATCTGCCATAAATATAACTTTATCAGCAACTTTTTTTGCAAATTCCATTTCATGCGTAACAATTAACATTGTACTATTATGATTTTTAAGGTCTTTTATTACCCTTAAAACTTCCCCTGTAAGCTCCGGATCCAACGCAGAGGTGGGCTCATCAAAACAAAGAATATCGGGATTCAGCGCCAAAGCCCTTGCGATTGCAACACGCTGTTGTTGACCGCCAGATAGTTCACAAGGATAGTTATCTACTTTATCAGATAACCCTACCCTATCGAGAAGTTTTCGTGCAGATGCATCTATGTTTTCCGGGGTGTCTACCTTTAAAAGATTAGGAGCTAACGTAACATTTTTAAGTGCGGTATATTGCGGAAAAAGATTAAACTGTTGGAAAACAAGACCAAAATGCAGTCTGTTTTTTCTTATTTCCTCATCACTAATTTTTTTGTGTTCGTCACCATCAAAGATAACCTTACCATCAACAGATATTTTACCTTTATCGGCAGTTTCAAGAAAATTAAGGCAACGCAGAAGTGTCGTTTTTCCGCCACCGGAAGAACCGATTATTGCTAAAACCTCACCCTTTTCAAGAGAAAAATTTATTCCCTTTAAAACCTCGGTTTTACCGAAACATTTATAAAGATTTTTAACCTCTAAAATAGCCATACATTAACCTCTGTAAAAGTTTAATTTTTTCTCTACAAAACCAAAAAGCAAAGTTAATATTCCGCTAAAAGCCAAATAAAAAACACCCGTGTAGAACAACGGCCATAAAAGACCATCGTTGCGTACGTAATCCTGTGCCGCCCAAATTATCTCATAAACCGTTATCGTACGAGCTAGTGAAGTATCCTTGACAAGGGTTATGATTTCATTCGACATGGGCGGTACAATACGTTTAACCACCTGCAATAGTACAACTTTAAAAAATATTTGCGTCTTGGTCATACCCAATACATATCCTGCTTCATATTGCCCGATTTGTATGCTTTCAATGCCACCTCGATAAATTTCAGAAAAATAACAAGCATAATTTATTACAAAAGCTATTACTGCAGTCACAAGCGGATCTGCCATATTTAGTGTGCGCATAAGATCGACAAATCCATTGTTCACACCCTCCGCTTCAAACATTGATACAACTAATCCCGGGCCAAAATAAAAAACAATTAATTGTAACATAAGAGGTGTGCCACGAATTATCCAGACAAATACTTTTACTATGTATTTAAGCGGCAGAAATTTGCTCATGGAGCCAAAACTAATTATTAGCCCAAGCGGCAAAGAAAATAATAAGGTTAATCCAAATAGTTTTAATGTAATTAAAAAATTTTGGAGCAGATTTAGTGTAACATCCAAAAACATAAGATTTTACCCTTTCAAAAGCACATAAGTAGAGACCCGTTTTAATGTGCGGGTCTCTAAAAAAATTGGTTGATTTTAATTAATCGGTTAGTGTTACGCCGTATTTGTCAGCCAATTTCTGAAGACTTCCGTCAGCCTTCATATCTGCCATAATCTCATTGATTTTTGCTGTAAGATCAGATTTTTTACGACATGCGATAGCATATTCCTCTTCTGTTAAGGAAATGCCAACGCCCAAATCTGCGTAGTCTGTACCCTCACCAGTCATTGCTTTTGCCATTGTAATATCAATTATGCACGCATCACATTTATTTGTCTTAACAGCAGACATAGCATCAGATTGTGCTGTATACTCGGTATAACTATAACCTTTTTCATCAGCGATATCCTTGCCGGCAGATCCAGCTTCAACAGCAAATTTTAAGTCCTTCAATGAATCCATAGTTTTATATTCATTAAGTTTGTCTGTTTTCATAACAACAACCTGTGCATTTAAAACATAGGTATCGGTACAACTTGCATTTTTTTCAGCCTCTTTAGAAAGAGTCATACCATTCCAAACAACATCAATCTTTTTTGAATTAAGTGTTGCCCATTTGTTATCCCAGTCGATTACTACAAATTCTGCTTTTACACCCAACTTTTTGGCTACTGCTTGAGCAAATTCTGTATCAAAACCAGTCCATTCGCCATTATCATCTTTGTAGTTCATCGGTGCATAAACTGTCATACCTACGACGAGTTTCCCTTTTTCTTTAATTGCTTCTACATCGGAAACCTCACCTTTTTTGCCGCAGCCTACAAAACAAAACAATAAACAAGCCACCATCATTAGTGCAATAATTTTTTTCATTTTATATACCCCTTTCGGTTTTTAATATCCTTATTATACTTCATCAAAGTAAAGTTGTAAAGTGTTTTTTTAAAAAAATGAAAATCTTTGCAAATTTTCTAATTTTGTCAAAGATTTTCATTAAATTTATGATGCTATTTACGGTTTGCATTGTTGGCAAGGAGTGTATCCATCCTCAGTGATATCTTCACGGCTGCGATTTACAGTCTCTTTATTTTGTTCATTCATTTTTGAGACAGAACTGCATTCGGGTAAATGAAATTTTTTACTGCTGGTATTTAAAACATAAGTTTTTATGTTTTGTGAATGATTTTCAGCTTTTTCTTGATTTGTAAAACCATTTCCGTCATCAATTTTACTGTCACCGTTGACATAATTTATTAGTATACCGGGTTGATTGTTATATGCGTATATATTAAAGCATACACCTTCACCGTCATCCTCGACAGATTTTGCTTCCATTTGAACACCACGTGCTAAAAGATTATTGCTGTCAAAAATCGGTGTAACACGATATAGCACATGATTTCCTGTTTCTTTAACATAGTCAGCAATCATATTTTCAAACGGCAGCATTGCTTCCATATTAAGATATCTAGTACCTGTTATTAAATTTCGTTCATTTGCATTTTCACCGGTAAGTTGATATCCGATGAGGTGACAACGATTATAAAGATATTTTCCGTCAACACTGTCATATTTTATTGTGTGCCAACCCGTAGGTTTAACCTGACCTATACTTCCTCTTTCTTCTGTAGGCATTATCTCTTTACCTATACAAGCCATTGCATAGCCGCATCTACCCAAATAATCCAGTTCAGAATACATTTCATAGGAATAAGTGACCAACTGTGTCTCCTTAAAATCTGGTTGATTATCCTTTATGATTACATATGGTTCATTATCGAATTCTGGCACATCATTAACCGAGGCAATGTATTCACTCGTATTAATAACCGTTTTATTTTCAGTCTTTTTACAACCTGAAAATAAAGTGACGAATGATAGCAAAATTAGTAAATAAGAAATTATTCTTTTTTTCATCATACATATACCTCCTCCGTAATCAGTTGATGAGAATTCCCGCAAAACTCAAAAACCGAAATCTTTTTTCGTTTGTTAAGATATTTTTCATCAATTCTTACTGTGGACGGATATACTGTATTCCAACGGTAAACAGTTATCGATTCTATAAACTTGTCATAGTTTAAAAATTCGTCATTTTCAATAAAGCAGTAATCCTTCTTCTTTGCAAGACTTAAGAAATCATTACGAACATTAATTTTCGTATTAAGGTCCTTAAAAAGATTATATGAATACTCGTTCATTAAAAGCTTTCTTCCTTTTGTGTTCTCTAATATTCTTTCATAGATCTTAATATCACGACTTTGGCGTTTTGTTCCAAAAATCAGACCGTTTTTATCGTCAAGACAAATAATGATATTCATATTTATTCACTTCCGTTCAGATAATAAACAAGAGATAATAGA
>JAGAZW010000201.1 GCA_017939855.1 Clostridia bacterium
ATCAGATGACTACACACTGGATTTCCAGCTTTGGAGCGAAGGTGTTGCAAAGATAAGAAATGTTCGTGTTATGTATGTTGACGAGGGTGGCACAGGTCTTTATATGAATGTAGACAACACTCCGGATGGATACGATTACGGCGATGCCAATGCAGACGGTCTTGTTGACCTAAGAGACCTTGTTAGAATTAAAAAGTATTTAGTAGATAATACCCAAACTATTTATCTTGCTTCTGCTAATGCTGATAAGGACGCTTCTCTTAATATTAACGCTTCGGATATAGCACTCATTCTCGACTATATTTTAACAGGTAAAAAAGAGTTTTAATTTAATAATTTAAAGATTGCTTGTTATATAGCAACAGAACACGGCTTGTGCAAACAGTTTGCACAAGCCGTGTTCTCATATTCCCAATCTTGATCTTATTGTAGCGACATATTCCGTCGGTGAAATGTTTTCATATTTTTTAAATAGTCGGCTGAAATAATGTATTGAGTTAAAGCCTAAATTTAAAGAAATTTGTGTAATGTTTTCATTGCCCTCTCGCAGTTTAATTTTTGCCTGCTGAATACGTTTGCGATTAACATAGTCAATAATTGTAGTTCCGTACGATTCTTTGAAGTGATTACAAAGAGTGGTCTTATTAGTGCTAAAAAGGAAACAGAGTTCATCAAGTGTGATATTTTTACAGTAGTTATTTTCAATGTAATTACGTATTTCCTGCGTTTTTTTGAAGTCGTGCAGAATAGATTCTTTAACGGTATTTTCGTTTTGGTTTCTTATTAGGTTTATAAGAAACAATTCAAAATAAATTTTCAGCAGTTGATCGGCTCCGAAAAGAGTGTCTGCCTTCTTTTTCATATCCTTGATATTCGGCACATCATAAGGAGGCTCAAAGACATTTCGTCCTTCCCTTACAACCTCTGTGAGCATTCTCACCATATCGGAGGATAAGGTGGCAGGTTTCTCAGAAAAACGATCAAGCTCAACACTCTCACATTCGAAACCGATTATTATAACATCCGGTGGAATGTGCGAGTCGCAGTATAACGAATGAAGCTCATTGTTTTTATGTATAATAAGCTGATTTTTTATCAGCTCTCCCGAAAAATTTTCCGCCTCGACATAAATTGTTCCGTTATCAACATAAACAAGCTCACGGAAAGAGTGGCGGTCCCCTGTAGTATGATACTGTTTGGTAAATTCAAAGTAGTGAATATTGGCAAGTCTTGTAACGGCAATTGCACTGTCCAGATTTTTAAGTTTAAATTCCATAGTCATCACCTTATGATGATAATAACACAATTTTTTTATTTAATCAATATTAAAGTTTTTAAATATTGTGCAAAAATTGCTTAATATTGACTAAATACAAAATTTTTAGGTTGTAGTATATTAAATTAAGAAGCTAAAAAGCTTTATTTAAAAAAGAAGGAGAAATATATTATGAGCAGAGTATGTATTCCGGATTATGAGTACAAAGAAAGAATTCAGAAGGCTGCAAAACTTATAAGAGAAAAAGGCTTAGATGTTATGGTTGTTTGCAGTACTGAATCAGATTACGCAAACGCAAGATATTTTAGTGGCTTTTGGCCGTTATTTGAACGTGCCGGTGTTGCAATTTCCGCAAACGGCGATGCAGCACTTTTGGTAGGCCCCGAGTCCGCAGTTTTCGCAAAAGACTTCGGTAAAATCGATAAAATTTTCGTTTTAAAAGAGTTCCGTGAGTCTGCTGACCCTGCTTATCCCGAACTTATTCCTGACACATTTAACGATGCTTTCAAGGCAATCGGTGTAACAGGCGAAAATATTAAAATTGGTTTAGGTAGCTATGTTGAGTGCACTCTCCCCATTTATGAAGGCCTTAAAGACAGCTTCCCGAAGGCTGAAATCGTTAGGTGCAATGATATAATGGTAAATCTTCGCAAGATTAAGAGTATTAACGAACTTGCCTGCATTAAAGAAGGCTTCCGTATAGTTGATATTGCTACCGATGAGGTTATTCGTCAGCTCCGCCCCGGAGTTACCGAGCTTGATATGGTAGGTGTAGCTCAGAGAGTTATTTATGAAAACGGTGCTGAGTACGAGGGTCTTCCTATGTATGTATTCTCTGAAGCCTCCACCCGCCATGCTATCAGCCGTTCAAGTTATCGTGTAATTAACAAGGGTGATATTGTTCAGCTTAATCTTTCTGCCAAGATAGACGGTTACTCTCCGGCAGTAGGTCTTCCTGTTGTGATGGGTAAGTTGGAAGGTGAAAGAAGAGAAATAGTTGACTTCTGCTTAAAGGCTCACGACTGGACCGTTGACAGAATCAAGGCTGGTGTTAAGGCAAGTG
>JAGAZW010000202.1 GCA_017939855.1 Clostridia bacterium
AATACCGGCAAGCATTGCAGAGCCTAACGATGAATCGCTGCTTTCTACGGTTTTTAGCGTCATACCCAAAACATCTGCACAAATTTGACGCCAAAATTCACCCTTTGTTCCACCGCCGATAGCAGTTGCGGTGAGAGAATAATCTATTCCCACCTCATCAAGGACTGAGCGTGAATCCAAAAGGGAGAGGCAAACACCCTCCAAAACCGCACGGGTAAAGTGAGCCTTTGTATGCGTTGCACGAACGCCCGTAAAACTGCCGCAAAGAAGCGGGTCGGCATAGGGTGACAATTCACCGTTTAAATATGGATGAAAACGCAGCCCCTCACAACCAAGGGGCACATTCATTGCACCCTCGTCCAATTCTTTATAATTACCGCCGAAGGTGTCACGGTACCAACGGTAGCTTGCCGCCGCCGATTTTGTTGCGGTACCGGGATACCAAAGACCGTCGGCAATATGAGAATAATTTACTAAGTCTCTGTGGGGATAAGGCTTATCTGTTATAACGCAAATTCTGCCTGCCGTTGCGAGCTTAACTGTAACATCGCCTTTATTTACCGCACCCCCTGCAAAAACCTCCATTACAGTATCTGTAGTGCCGCAGATAACGGGAGTTCCCTCTTTAAGACCGGTCATTTTTGCCGCTTTTTCGGTTATATTACCGATAATATCAATAGGTTTTTTAATGGGCGGTAAACATTCTGTGCTTATACCTGCAATATCGCAAAGACGCTTTGACCAACACAAATTTTTACAGTCAAAAAGCATACTGCCCTCTGCTTCAATATAATCTGTGCAAAAAACATCGGTTAATAAATATCTTATATAATCTTTTTCAAAAAAAATGTAACGGATTTTTTGGAAATTTCTCGGCTCGTTGTTTTTCACCCACAATAGCTGAGGAAGAGTCCAAAACACCCCCGGTTTATGATAAGAAAGTTTTAAAATTTCTTCACCGTATTTTTCATTCAGTTCAGTTGCTTCTTTTACAGAACGGCTGTCTGTCCAATGAATTGCGGCACGCAAAGGCTGTTTATTTTCATCGCACAAAACCGCAGTATGGGTAGCAGAATCAATAGCGACACAAAGAATATCACCCGTATCAATACCGCTTTTTGTCTTTAAGGCAGATATGTTTGCAATAAGGGCATTTTCCCAATCCTCAGGTTTCTGTTCACAACCGTTTTCTGGGTAATATGTGGGATATTCAGCGGTACTTTCAGCAATAATTTTGCCGTTCGTATCACTAAGTGTCGCCTTTGACGCACCACCTCCGAAATCTATACCGAGAAGATATTTCATAAAGTATTCCTCCTATAAAAATATTGCAAACATTACAGGTATTGTGACAATTGATATTAAATGAGAAATAAGTGCCATAGAGGCTCCCGGAGTGGTGTCGCCACCATAAGCAGAGGGGAATACCACTGTGTTTAGCCCTAATGGCATGGCGGTAGCGCAAAGCGCCGCGCGGATAATTGCCTTATCGGTTTTTAAAGCTAATAATACAAGCATAAACAGAGTAGGCAGAATTATAAGGCGGATAACTGAGGCTAAGTAAACCTTTTTATCGCTTGCAAGCTTTTTAAGACTGTATTCGCCTATGACAAAGCCCGTAAGGAGCATAGCAAGCGGGGACATACATGCCCCCGCCGAGGAAATTGCGGAGGTTATGAATTTCGGCAGAGGTATAGCGGTCAGACCGCATACTGCACCGAGTATCAAAGAAATAAAAATCGGGTTTACAAAGGCTTTAAAGCTTATTTTTCCGCCTTTGTCATTTGGTATAAGCGAAGCCGTGCCTATCGAATATACATAAAGATTAAGAGGTAAGGTAAAAATCATATAATCAAAAAGAATTTCCTCGCCGAACACACCTAAAACTACGGCGTTACCCATAAAGCTGAAATTTGCTACGGCGAAGGAATATGTATAAATTTTGCGCTGATAGCCGTCCTTTGCAAAAACCTTTGACAAAAAAATTCCGATAGCAAGGGAGACCGCCATAATAGCCGCGCCGTAGAGCATATAAATCCACTTTTCCCTGAAATTGTCCACCGTGCAATATTTATAGAATACCGAAAAGACAAGGCAGGGAACAAAAACGTAGGTTTCAAGCTTTGAAATCACCACCGAAGGGGTTTCTGCTCACGGCGCCAGCCCGGAAAAGGGACTCAATGCAATTTCCATCATGATGGAATTCCTGGGGCAGCTGGACTTTGTCAATGAAGAGGCTTCGGTGTTCATCGACTTTTATAACAATCATATCGGCTATGAACTGGACGGCGAATCCCTGGGATGCGGCTTCAGCGATGAAGTTTCCGGCAAGTTGATTCTCAATGTGGGAATGATCAATGTGGATCCGGAAGCGGCTTCTCTGACCATCAATGTGCGCTACCCGGTGACCATGGACGCGGAAGACGTTTACGCAGGAATTGTGCCGACGGCCGATAAATATAATTTCGGAATCGTGAAGGGCAAGGCGGAGGAACCGATTTTCATTCCGGCCGATGACCCGATGATTGAAACCCTGATGGATATTTATAAGCGCCAGACCGGCGATATGGACAGTAAACCGCTGGTGATCGGCGGCGGCACTTATGCCAGGGCCATGGACGGAATCATCGCTTTCGGCGCCAGATTCCCGGAAGAACCGGACCTGATGCACCAGAAAAACGAGCGAATTTCCATAGATAGCCTCATGAAGATGACGCACATTTATGCGGAATCCATGTATAAACTTGCTGCTAAAATTGAAATAGAGGGTTGACAAGAGCTGTATATAAGAATAGAATAAGTGCATAAAGATAATCTGTTTCAGGGCGAGGTGCAATTCCTCACCGGCGGTGATGAGCCACAGTGCTACAAGTCCGCGAACCCTTTGGGCCGAATGGGTGAGACTCCCATACCGACGGTATAGTCCGGATGAAAGAAACACAGGATACATCTTTGTATTTTGTATTACTTTGCCCTGGAATGCTTACGTGTTCCAGGGCTTTTTATTGACCTGACAGATTCCTTAAATTTAACTTACGTTGTTAGGAGGAATCGAACATGAACAACAACATCAATGGACAGACAAAAACTGTCAGACTTGCCAAAATGGGCATGTTAGTAGCTATTTCTATAGTGCTGGTATATTTTATTCATATCCCGATGTTTACCGCATTCTATGAATATGATCCAGCGGACATTCCGATCCTGATCGGTACCTTTGCATTCGGACCATGGGCGGGCCTGATGCTGACTGTCGTAACTTCCGTGGTACAGGGGCTGACGGTCAGTGCAGCCAGCGGCGTTTACGGCATCC
>JAGAZW010000203.1 GCA_017939855.1 Clostridia bacterium
AATTGACCTCTACGATTTGAATTACGAGTTTTATTCCTCTCAGCCCGATGATGAAGCTCAGACAAACCGAGTTTTAACAGTAATGTTTGCCGAGGAATATTGATGAAGCCATTTAAGCAAGGAAACCTTGACCGATTTTGTTCTGTTTATAGTGTTCTTAACTCTATGCAGTTACTCGGTATTAATCTGCCGTATTATAAAGCTCAGAAAATGTACGACTATATTATTGACCAATTAAATATATACGATTCGTTTTTTGATACGGCAGAATATGGAGCTGATTATAAAAGGCTTGAACAAATTATGTCGTATGCCAAAGAATACGTTAAAACCGTTTTTAAAGCGGAATTGAGCTACCACCGCCCGTTTTATAATCAAAAATTATTTTTTGATGAAATATTGAACTATATGCAAACACAGCGAAATGCGGGCAAATCGGTTATTATCAGAGTGCGGAGTAAGGAAATTGACCATTACTCCGTTTTTTATGGGGCGAATGACAAGCGGATAAGGTTATTTGATAGTGATTGCCTGCCAAGTATAAAGCTCGACCAAATCTCGCATATTAAAGACGATGCGAAATATCAATTATTGATTAGGCAGATGTATGTCTTGGAGCTGTATAAATGAAGTATACCGTGCTTTCACAGATGATTTTGTGTGTAAACAAAGTCAAAAACCGCATTTATTGCACACCTGTAAACGCAAGTTATAAATTTCAATTTCACATAAAGGAGCAAAAAATATGATTTTTAACTATATCCGTGTTTCAACTACCGACCAAAACACCGAACGACAACTTTTAGATATTCCGTGCGACCGAGCTTATATTGAAAAAATCAGCGGTAAAAATACCGACCGCCCTGAATTACAGGCTATGTTATTAAATATTCGTTCCGGCGACATTTTAAATATTCACGAAATGAGTCGTTTGGCTCGTAATACTCGGGATTTGCTGAACCTTGTAGAGGAAATTACAGCCAAAGGAGCGACTATTATTTTTCATAAAGAAAATCTGACATTCAAAGGTGATGGCAAACAAGACCCTTATCAAAAAATGATGATGACAATGTTAGGAGCTGTTGCGGAACTTGAACGCAATTTAATCCTTGAACGCCAACGAGAGGGGATTGCTCTTGCCAAACTTCACTGTAAATATAAAGGCGGTCAGCCTAAACTAACCGCCCAACAAGTTGAGGAAATAAAAACCCTTGTTAATAATCGCACGCCAATAACGCAAATTGCCAGACAATATAACATCAGCCGCCGCACTGTGTATAATTATTTGGTCTGATTTATTGAGGTTTTTATACTTGCAACAATATCTAGACGTCTAAGAAATGATAATTGTTTTTCATCATCATTCATTACAGTGCTTAACAGCAAATCACAAAATTTATCAAATTTTTTATTACGTATTCTAAGTTTATTGATAAATGGCTGAGATATTTTTTTCATAAAAATAATACCTGATAAGACATTTACTATGTTCAAAAAGCCACATAAAAAATCAAAACCATCATCTTGAATGCTGTCTATTGAAAACTGTCTTCCTTGTTGTGCAAGCCTTTCTCTTCTTAAATAGTCATTGTATTCAATAACAGTTTTAGCTCTTTCTTCTTCTGACAATTCTGAAAGATAAGAAATTAATTTTCTTCCAGCTTGTTTTTCTGTTTGAGAGTTTAGGTTGTAAAGCTCTGTTAATGGAATATCATTTTTGAAATCAATTAAGTCAATTGGAGATAAAATTAAATTGTTAGCTTGAGTGCGTAACTCAAGATTATTATTCCAAGGCTTAAAAGTATTTTGATTAAAATTTTCATAATAACTAAGATAATTGCCTATTAATTTTGCAAAAGGAGACATTAACTTACTGTGACAAGGAAAATAAGTTGCATTTAAAGCATTAGCAATTTGAACATTTTCTTCGGATATTGTTAGCTCAAGTTGTAAATCTTTATTGACTGTTTTCTTTAAACTCTCTGCAATAAAATTAGAAACACCTATACCTCCCATACCTTTTGTTCCGGAAGAGAAAAAAGCATTAAAACTATTTCTCATTGCATATACTGGCCACATTAACATTTTAGTAATATTTTCTGGTGAGAGTTTTAAAATTTCAGACAAAGTTTTACTTATCTCAGGCATCAAAGTTTTATATTCATCTTTGGCTAATATATAATTATTTGCATTTTCTACAAAATTCGATATACAAAATGCAGATAT
>JAGAZW010000204.1 GCA_017939855.1 Clostridia bacterium
GCCCTTGACGTTAAAGGAAAATCTTCCCGCACTATAACCGTGAGCCTTGGCGTCCTTGGTTGAAGCAAAAAGCTCACGAATATCGTTAAATACTCCTGTGTATGTTGCGGGGTTAGAACGTGGCGTTCTGCCAATTGGAGATTGGTCGATATCGATGACCTTGTCCAACAGTTGTACACCTTCTATACATTTATGAGCTCCTGGAATCGTTTTTGCTCTGTTGAGCTTAGCGGCTAAAGCCTTATAAATAATATCATTCACTAAAGATGATTTTCCGCTTCCCGAAACTCCCGTAACACAAACAAACTCACCTAACGGTATTTTAACGTTTATTTTTTTGAGATTGTTTTCACAAGCACCCTTTACCGCAAGATATCCACCATTGCCCTTACGACGTTTTTGGGGTACGGGGATTTTTTTGCGACCGGTAAGATAATCCGACGTCACAGAATCTGTGCAATTTTTCAGTTCTTCAACCGTTCCCGAAAATACGACCTGTCCGCCATGAATACCGGCACCCGGACCGATGTCAAGAATGTAATCAGCTTCTCGCATGGTATCCTCGTCGTGCTCCACAACAATAAGAGTGTTTCCTAAATCTCTTAGTCTTTTCAAGGTTGCAAGAAGACGGTCGTTATCTCTTTGATGAAGACCGATACTCGGCTCGTCAAGAATATAAAGAACACCCATAAGTGAAGAGCCTATCTGAGTTGCAAGACGGATTCGCTGACTTTCTCCGCCTGATAAGGTACCCGAGGAGCGTGAAAGGCTTAAATAGTCCAGTCCCACACTAACCAAAAATTCCAAGCGTTCCTTGATTTCCTTGATAATAGGCTTTGCTATCATTTCATCTTTTTTAGAAAAATTTAATGAATTAATAAATTGCAGTTCGTCTGTAACCGACATATCACAAAATTCTTTAATGTTCTTATTGCCCACTGTTACCGCAAGATATTCAGGCTTAAGCCTTGCACCGCTACATTCAGCACACGCACTTTCGGTCATATAGCTTTCAAGCTCTGACCTTGCATAATCACTGCTGGTGTTTTTATAGCGGCGTTCTAAGTTGTTGACAACGCCCTCAAACGAAGCATAGTATACTCCGCCTCCAAGATCACCGTCTCTTTTCAGTTTTAGTTTTTCTTCGCCTGTACCGTAAAGTACCGCATGTTTGCCTTCTTCAGGTATGTCTTTCCAAGGAGTATTAACATCAAATCCGTACTTATCTGCTATACCCACATAATACATCTTAGCTATAGCACCGGCATCTGGGTAAAAATAGCTATTAACACCCCAACCTGACGCTTTGATGCAGCCATCAACCAAAGATTTATTTTCATTGTTTATAATAAGTCTCGGGTCTATCTTCATAAACATTCCTATACCCGTGCAAACAGGACAAGCACCGAAAGGATTATTAAATGAAAACATTGTAGGAGTAAGTTCCGGGATGCTTATACCGTGTTCGTCACAAGCATAGCTTTGCGAAAACTGAAGCTCTTCACCATCAATAACATCTACTGAGACAAGACCACCCGAAAGCGAAAGGGCTGTTTCAATACTATCAGTAAGTCGGGAGGTTATCCCTTCCTTAATTACAAGCCGGTCAACCACTACCTCTATCATATGTTTTTTGTTTTTTTCGAGCTTTATTTCTTCGGATAAATCATAGACGTTCCCATCTATTCTTACCCTTACATAGCCCGATTTTCTTGCAGACTCAAGCTCCTTTTGGTGTTCACCCTTTCTTCCTTTTACAATAGGAGAAAGAATTTGAATTTTACTGCCCTCAGGTAACGACAAAACGATATCCACAATCTGATCTGTAGACTGCTGACTTATTTCTTTTCCGCAAACAGGACAGTGAGGCACTCCAACTCTTGCATACAAAAGCCTGAGATAATCATATATTTCGGTTACCGTTCCTACAGTTGAACGAGGGTTTTTTGAGGTCGTTTTTTGGTCAATCGAAATAGCGGGAGAAAGCCCTTCTATAACATCAACATCAGGTTTTTCCATCTGCCCTAAAAACTGACGGGCATAGCTCGAAAGGGATTCAACATATCTGCGTTGTCCCTCGGCATATATGGTATCAAATGCTAAAGAAGATTTACCGCTTCCCGAAAGACCTGTAAAAACTACAAGCTTGTCTCTTGGAATTTCTACATCTATCCCCTTGAGGTTATGCTCCTTTGCGCCTTTTATTATAATTTTATCACTTGCCAATATTACTTGATTCCTCTCAATTTATTTATGCGATCACGAAGATATGCGGCATGTTCAAATTCCAATATTTTAGCCGCTTGTTGCATTTCATGGGTAAGGCGTTTGATAAGTGCCTCTCTCTCAGGTCTTGAAAGCTTTTTATCACTCTTTTCTCCGTCCGACTTGCTTCCGATTTCAATTATATCACGAATATCTTTAGTTATAGTTTGGGGAACTATTCCGTGTTTTAAATTGTACTGCTGCTGTATTTCACGACGGCGTTCGGTTTCCCTTATAGCATTTTCCATAGAACGAGTAACGCTATCGGCATACATAATAACCTGTCCGTTTGCGTTACGTGCTGCCCTGCCTATAGTCTGCACTAAAGAGGTTTCACTGCGAAGGAAGCCTTCCTTATCAGCGTCAAGAATTGCTACCAAAGAGACCTCCGGTATATCAAGACCCTCTCTTAAAAGGTTTATTCCCACCAACACATCAAATTCACCGATCCTTAAATCTCTGATTATTTCCATTCGCTCTATTGTATCGATATCATAATGCATATACCGTACCTTTATATCAACATTCTCAAGATACTCCGTTAAATCCTCCGCCATCTTTTTGGTTAATGTTGTAATGAGGACTCTCTCTTTTCGGTCGGTACGTATATTTATCTCGGTAATAAGGTCATCTATCTGACCTTCGCTCGGTCTGACACTCACTATTGGATCCAAAAGTCCCGTAGGACGAATAACCTGTTCTACTATACAGCTCGAATGTTCCTTTTCAAACTCACCAGGAGTTGCCGATACAAATACCGCTTGATTGATATGCTTATAAAATTCTTCAAAAGTCAATGGTCGGTTATCATATGCCGACGGCAGACGAAAACCGTACTCAATAAGGTTGTCCTTTCTTCCACGATCTCCGCCTGACATTCCCCTTACCTGCGGCAGCGTTACATGAGATTCATCTACAAAAAGCAGAAAATCCTCCGGAAAATAGTCAAGCAATGTTGAAGGAACGCTTCCCGGCTCCCTTCCGGCAAGGACACGTGAGTAGTTTTCAACACCCTTGCAAACGCCGATTTCTCTTAGCATCTCAATATCATACTCTGTACGTTGGCGGATTCTTTGCGCCTCAATAAGTTTACCGTTTTCGTTAAAATAATTTACCCTTTCTTCCATTTCGCTTTCGAGTTCTTTTAGAGCATCTGACATTTTATCTGCCGGAACTATATAATGCGAAGCAGGATATATAGCAGTATGATTTAAAAACTGCTTGACCTCACCAGTTAAGACATTTATTTCACTGATACGGTCTATTTCCTCACCAAAAAATTCTATACGCAAAGCGTTGCCATACGAATAGGCAGGGTAAATCTCAACTGTGTCACCTCTTACCCGGAATTTATTCCTGATAAAGTTTACATCGTTTCTTTCATATTGCAGCTCCACCAATTTTTCTATAAGCTCATCCCGACTTTTTTCCATACCCTTACGAAGTGATATAACCATACTCCGATAATCAATAGGGTTTCCTAAAGAATAAATACAGGAAACACTGGCAACTATTATGACATCACGTCTTTCAGAAAGCGCACAAGTAGCACTATGGCGAAGCTTATCAATTTCATCGTTTATTGCAGAATCCTTTTCGATATAGGTATCTGTTCCGGGTATATATGCCTCCGGCTGATAGTAATCATAATAGGATACAAAATATTCTACTGCATTCTCAGGGAAGAATTCTTTGAACTCACTGCAAAGTTGTGCGGCGAGAGTTTTGTTATGAGCGAGAACGAGTGTCGGACGGTTTACATTGGCGATAATATTTGCCATTGTGAAGGTTTTACCACTGCCTGTTACACCTAAAAGTGTCTGCTCTCTATCCCCACGCAAGAGTCCTTCAGTCAGCTGCCGTATTGCCTCAGGCTGATCGCCTGTCGGTTTATATTTTGAATGTAAAACAAACCTTTCCAACCTTTCTCACCTCGCAACTAATACTTTTTTATTATAACACAGAATTTTCTACTTTTCAATTTTTATTGTATCTAAAAATCACCAGAAAAAAACACTCCGAGAATTTCTCGGAGTGAAATATTAAATGGACTAAATTGAAACTTCCTCAGCGACTCTGAGAACATCAACATCTATTTCCTTTTTCATATTGAGGGCTTCAAAAATATCATAGTTTACTATGCTGTCACCTTTATAAGCTACTACTCTGTTTCCGATGCCCTTACTCAACAGATAAACTGCCTCATTTGCCATACGGGTTGCAATAACTCTATCCCTAACAGTTGGATTGCCGCCACGTTGAACATGTCCTAAAACGGTTGCTCTTGACTCAACGCCGGTTTTTTCTTCTATGATTTTGGCAATTTCGTCGACACCGCAGGCAACACCTTCCGCAACAACGATTATAAAATGATTCTTTCCGATTTTCTGTGACTGCTTTATCTTAGAAATAACGTCATCGATATTTAATTCTATTTCAGGAATGAGTATCGCTGTAGCACCGGTGGCAATACCTACTTGCAGTGCAAGATGACCGGCATGTCTACCCATAACCTCAACCGCACTGCATCTGTCGTGAGAACGAATGGTATCACGAAGGCGGTCAATCATATCAACAGCCGTGTTCATTGCGGTATCGAAACCAATGGCATATTCGGTTGATGTAATATCGTTATCAATTGTTGCCGGTACTCCTACGCAAGGGATTCCCTTCATTGAAAGCTCTCTCGCACCTCTGAAGGAGCCATCGCCACCGATAACAACAACTCCTTCTATATCATTTTTTTTGCAGTTTTCAACTGCTTCCAAAACGCCCTCCTCTTCTCTAAAACGAGGACTACGAGCAGTATAGAGAAATGTTCCGGCACGATTGATAACCTCAGAAACCGAACGTAAATCTAAATCAACAAAATTGTTATCAATAAGACCGTTATAACCACGATACACTCCCTTAACGGTCATTCCCATAGAGATTGCCGTTCTTACTGCCGAACGCACAGCTGCGTTCATCCCCGGAGTATCACCGCCACTGGTGAGCACTGCTATTTTCTTCATCATAATCATCTCCATAAATAAAACAAAATAAATATCAAAGTGTATTATATACCATTTTTTACTAATAATCAACAAAAATTTCCAAATTTCTCAAATTACACTTTTAATTTGACATTTTCTAAACCTAAAACACTTTCAAGCTCAGCAATTGCATTATTTTTACCATTAAACCAAAGATTTTCCGGAGCTAAAAATCGCTTCGACGTTGAAGCTTCATAAACAACTACCTTTATCGTTCCCCTGTTTTTCTGCAATATTTCACGACAGTTGAAGAATTTATCTGATTGCATATTGTTTACTCTTAAATAAAGTGTTGCTTGTGTATTCTGCGATTTAGGTTCACTGTATGCCTCATCGGGAACTTCTTCGGCAGTTTCTAATATAAGCTCTACCTTTCTGTCCTCTCGTTCGCTGATTTTTGCTCTTACTATTATTATATTGTCCTTTGTCAGTAAAGGACGATATTTTGTATACGGGGTCTGAAAAATAACCAAGTCAAGCGAAGAATCTGCGTCTGTTATTTTTGTTGAAACAATAACTCTCTTATTTTTAAGCTGACGCACCTTAGGCTCGTCTATTATACCAACTACCTGAACACGACTGCCATCCTGATATTTCCCCGACAGGATATCCCGAAGTTTTGTATATCTGCCTTTAATCACGAAATCAGAATAAAATTCCATCGGGTGACCTGTAAAATAAATTCCCGTTGCCTCTCGTTCCATAGATAGCAGTTGCAGTTTAGGAAGCTCGTCCATCTCAGGAAGCTCGGGCTCCTTGTAGGGAACGTCTCCGAATAAATCTAATTGATGCTCACTGCCGAACCGTTTTTCTTCGCTTACCACGCCTAAAATCGAATCAATCCCCAACAACATCTGGCGCCGATTATGACCAAGTCCGTCCAAAGCACCACTTTTAATGAGCCCTTCGAGCGCACGTCTGTTGAACTCTTTTGAATAATTGCGTTTGCAAAAATCATAAATACTTTTGTATTTACCGTTTTCTTCTCTCTCTTTTACAAGGTTTTTGATAAGTCCCTCTCCTAAGTTTTTAATGGCAGAAAGGCCAAAACGTATACCGTCTTTAGATACTGTAAATGGAGAATAACTATCGTTTATATGTGGTGGTAGCACCTTTATACCTAAGTTCTTACATTCACTGATGTAAAAACAAACATCACCAACATTATCGAGTACGCTTGTTAGTAACGCTGCAAAATATTCAACAGGAAAATGGCACTTTAAATATGCTGTCCTATATGCTATTACCGCATATGCGGCTGCATGAGATTTATTAAAGGCATAGGAGCTAAAGGCGGAAATTTCATCAAAAAGATTTTTTGCTGTGTTTTCATCTACTCCTCTATTTACTGCGCCATCACAGATAACATTACCAATTTCGTTTTTTTCCCCGTAAATAAAAGCATTGCGTTCGTGTTCTAGGACATCCTTTTTCTTTTTAGCCATGGCTCTTCTAACGATGTCTGCTCTGCCGAGTGAATACCCTGCTAAATCTCGGAAAATCTGCATTACCTGCTCTTGATATACAATACAGCCATATGTTACCTTAAGTATCGGCTCCAACAACTCGGTAGCATAC
>JAGAZW010000205.1 GCA_017939855.1 Clostridia bacterium
AGACATCACTTAAAGTTGAAATATGTGATTGTTAATGCTATAACCAAATGCGTCAACAAAACCGCCAAAAATATAATTGTTATAAAAGATGTCGGTGAATGTCGGTTTTGTTATATGTATAATATTCTTGAAAAATAAAATAGAAAGGAGTATTATAAAAATGAGCTTTTTAAATGAATTATTTTCTGCTTGTGTGTGGGGTAAAAAACCACCAACTGCACCAAAATGGAACAAATGGGTACATCGAAATTTGAGTGATAATCACTGTGGGGAATGTCTAATGCTTCACGAATGTTGGTTTAAAAAGGATAAAACTCCTAAATGGCCGCATCACCCATTTTGTCATTGTATTTTGGAAGATATCCAATATAACGATGTACTAACCCAAAGCACGTCCGACAGTGCTTATAGTAAATTTGATCCTTATTTGTTCAATACTGAAGGTAAATATCCTCATAACAAAGAAAAGTTATTTAAAGAATGGGGATATACAGTTATAGATTCAAAGTGGTTGCAGAGTGAAATTAATAAACAAGGGTTAGAAAAATATATTTCGGGCAATTATGTGTTAGGAAAACTAAATAAAGACGGGCAACGTATTAGTATTCGAATTGAAATTCCGAGAAAAGATAAAGCGGAAAATGTATCTTTTATTACCGGATGGATGGTTTATCCAAATGGAAAAATACAATTAATAACACCATATGGAGGTAAATGATATGAAAGAAATGGATGCTGTGCGTATCACAGTAGAAAAAAACGAATACGCCAAAGATGGTGTTCACAAGGGTATGTACGGATGGATATGTTTGGAGCAAAGAGTTCAAAACTATTGGTTAGTTAATTTCCCTCAATGCGGTGAGAAAGACGATATTGCAACAATTTCGATACACGAAGATGATATGGAAGTTGTGCCAATAATGCACGCTATTGTTAACGAACAAATAAAAGCGAAATTTGGGGATTAAACTACCAAGCATTTTTGTTGAATCTAATAATTTTTGGGGAAAGAATTAAATTGAAATATCTTGACTGCGTAGAAGTAATTGTTGAAAAAGAACAATATGCTAAAGACGGTGTTCATAAAGGTATGCAAGGCGTTATTTGGTTAGAAGAATCAATTGATGGAACTTGGGATGTATTTTTTGATTTATGGGGTGAGCATGCACCAATTGGTGATATCGCCATAAAAGAGGAAGATTTGAAGCTCATACCTAAAATGGACGCAAGAATTAACGAAAAAATCAAAGCTCAATTTGGCGACTAAAAGTTTACCCCTGCGAACAACATTTTGTTTCGCAGGGGTAATAATTATTTGATACTGGCTTTAGGTATAAAACCTATTTGTTTATATATTTTTTCAAATTCCTTTATAAGAGGTTCACCGTAGATCCAGACTTCTTCGCGCCAAGGATGAGACAGATAACCGAAAGCACCATATTTATCCAGATAAAAGTAGTAGTCTCCGTCGGGATAGAAGCCGTTAAAGTAGGCAATACCATCTTTGTTAAACTGAGGCGTAGCCGGTTTATTACTTTGCATATTTTCGGGATTTCTGGGATCATATAATATAAAATTATGAAACCAGTCTATTGCATATAGTTGATAACCGTTTGGCAGACAGTTGGCAAGTGCTGTTGGTGCTAATTCATAGAGCAAATCTGCTTGTTCATCGGTTATTTGAGAAACATCATAAACAACAAAAGGACGATTGATTGAAAAGGGTAACAAAAACTTATTGTTGCTACTGGGATAAAAACGCAATTCGTTTTTTATAAAATCATAAATAAAATCTTCATTTTCTTTCAGTAATTTCATAGTTCACCGCCAAATCTTTATATTTTAATTCTAACATAAAAGCGGCTGTAAGTAAATAATTTCAAAAAAATTATGGTGTTATCTTGACATTTTCCCCTGCCGCAGCAGAAACCCTTAATTCATTTTTTAAAGATACTGACACTCTTCCGGATGATTATGATATTATCTTTACAGGCGATTTAGGTAAAGTCGGAACTGATTTGTTATATGAACTTATGGAAAAAGAGGGATATGATTTAAGGTGTCGACACTCTGATTGTGGTTTAATTATCTATAATTTAGAAAGCCAGGATGTTCATGCAGGGGGCTCAGGCTGCGGCTGCAGCGCATCCATTCTCAATTCGTTTGTTATGCATCGATTCGAAGATAAAAGCTTTAAAAATATACTCTTTATGTCAACTGGTGCTTTAATGTCACCAACTTCGTCGATGCAGGGAGAAAGTATACCCTGCATTGCACATCTAATTAATATCAAAAATGATTGACAAAATTATAAATTATGAGTATAATTTTTTATAAAGAACGATTTTGTCGTTTCCATAGAACCCTGTCATATTAGACGGGGTTTTAGTGTTAAGAAAGGAGGAGTTATTTTGGAAGAAGTAAAAATAACAGAACAAAAAATACTCGAGGAAAAGATATTCGAACTTATAGAGGGTAAAAAGTTTGGGTTGCTTAAAGAATTACTTTCCGAAATGAATCCTGTGGACTTAGCGCCGATCTTTGAAGAAGTAACAGAAAAGGATCTCCCCGTAATTTTTAGAATTTTACCAAAAGAACTTGCAGCAGAAGTTTTTGTTGAAATGGAAACTGATATGCAGCAGTTGCTCATTGAAGCCTTCAGTGATAGGGAGCTTAGAGAGGTCATTGATGAGCTTTTTATGGATGATACGGTTGATATTATTGAAGAAATGCCTGCATCGGTTACCAAAAGAATTCTTAAACAAACCGATGCTGCTACGAGACGTATGATAAATCAACTTTTAGCCTATCCCGAGGATAGCGCTGGGAGTATAATGACCACAGAGTATATTGACCTGAAAAAAGATATGACGGTCGATGATGCTTTTGATAGAATACGTAAAATAGGTTTTGATACCGAAACCATTTATGCCTGTTACGTCACAGATCGCAGTCGTCGTTTGTTGGGCATAGTTTCGATTAAGGATTTGCTGCTTAATGCTAAAGAGTGCGTTATTAGAGATATCATGGAGGAAAATATTATCTATGTTAATACCCATGATGAACAGGAATATGTTGCAAATCAGTTTGAAAAATATGATCTTCTGGCGTTGCCGGTTGTTGATAAGGAAAACCGTCTTATCGGTATTGTTACGGTTGATGATGCCATCGATGTTATGCAAGAAGAGGCAACAGAAGACATTGAAAAAATGGCCGCAATTTTACCGAGTGAGAAGACATATCTCAAAACCGGTGTTTTTGAGACTTTTAAAGCAAGAATACCCTGGCTTTTGTTTTTGATGATTTCTGCCACTTTTACAGGTGCCATTATCTCAACATTTGAATCTCAACTTACTTCCTTTGCAGCGCTTATCGCTTTTATTCCTATGCTTATGGGCACAGGAGGTAATTCAGGAAGTCAGTCTTCGGTCACAGTTATCCGTGCGTTATCCTTAGGGGATATCGAATTTAAAGATATTTTGAGGGTTATCTGGAAGGAATTAAGGGTATCGGTTTTATGCGGACTTGTTTTGGGTATAGTAAACTTCATTAAGCTATATCTTATTGATTATATGTGGCTCAATAACTTTGACAAGAATGTTTTTATTTCGGAAATGTTTACGGTTTGCTTAACTCTTGTATTGGTTGTTATTGCAGCAAAGCTTGTTGGCTGTGTTCTTCCGATACTTGCCAAAAGTATGGGACTTGACCCTGCCGTTATGGCTAGTCCTTTGGTAACAACAATCATCGATGCACTTTCGCTAGTAATCTATTTTGTAATAGCCGGAATATTAGTGATATGAATGTTATATATGAAGATGCCGATATTATTGTCTGCGTAAAACCTTATGGTGTTTTATCGCAGCACTCTTCTGATAAGAATAATATGTTTGATATTTTAAGTGATCAATACGGTCAGATATTTCCCGTGCACCGACTAGATAGGACTACTGCAGGAATTATGGTTTTTGCAAGAAATCGACAGGCTGCAGCCAACCTTTCGGCTCAAATTGTAAACAAAAATTTTGAAAAGGTTTATGTTGCTCGTGTTGAAGGCAAAATTGATCCTCCCAATGCTCAAATGGATGACATTCTTTATTTTGATAGAAAAAGCAACAAGTCGTATGTGGTAAAAAATGAGAGAAAAGGTGTAAAAAAGGCGAAATTGTTTTATGAAACTATAAATAATGATAATGATAAAACACTTGTAAAAATATTACTTTATACGGGAAGAACTCATCAAATAAGAGTTCAGTTTGCGAGTAGGGGATATCCTGTTGTGGGGGATAGACGGTACGGTTCAAAAAGTGCTACTAAAAACATCAATTTGTGGTCATTTTCGTTGAAGTTTCTGCACCCTAAAACAAATATGCCTTGTTATTTTGAATGTAATGAAGAGTTTTAAATTCGATTTTTGTAGACACAACAAAATAACCGCACTCGTAATGAAGCGAACTCCAAAGTTTAGACAAAATTAAATATTTAATTTTTAGAGAACGAGTCCAGTACAATACCGGACTCGTTCCTTTTAGTGATAGTAAATCCACTGGCAAAGCCAGTGGATTTACAAATGTGTGAGATTTACAGTAAAAATATATAAAATTCAGTATAAAATTCTTTACTCAATACATTACCACAAATGGCAAAAACGTATATAAAAAAGGGAATACCGCTGTTTTAGCGGCATTCCAAATTGGTGGAGGCGAGGGGAGTCGAACCCCTGTCCAAAAATCTATTCCCTTGAGACTCTCCGAGCGCAGACATTTATTTACATTCCCTTATGCAGACGTTAAATGTCAAACTTCTGCATTTGGTAGCTTCAAATTCATGATATCGGCAGAAGCAAACCGACATTCACGTTCACCACTAATCGACGCCCTTGCAGAGTCGTGGTAATCTCTGGTCGGACGGCAGCCTAATTAGGCTGCAAGAGCAACTTTATTGTTGTCAGTTAATTTTAAATTGCGGCTTTTATAGCGGGTCCGCACCGCTGCTCGCTTCCCAAGGTTCAGGATCCCTGTCGAAAC
>JAGAZW010000206.1 GCA_017939855.1 Clostridia bacterium
CGATATTCCATTCAATAGGCTCCAATCCGTTTGACTTGAGGATCTCATTGGTAAGAGAGAAATGCTTACACCCGAAGAATCCACCATAAGCAGAAAGGGGGCTCGGATGGACCGTTATGAGCTTTTTGTGTATTGGATTTTTGATTATTTCAGCTTTTTTTCTGGCATTGGCTCCCCAGAGCAAAAAGACCACCGGCGTATCTTTTTTATCAAGCTCCTCTATTACTCTGTCTGTAAAAATTTCCCATCCTGCGCCCTTGTGACTGTTTGCCTGTGCACGACGAACGGTAAGAACGGTATTAAGTAGCAACACCCCCTGCTTTGCCCACTTTGTCAGCTCACCGTGAGAGGGGATTGGCATACCTATGTCACTATTTAATTCCTTATATATGTTTTTAAGCGAAGGTGGCGGCTCTATGCCTTTTTTAACCGAAAAACACAGTCCGTGTGCCTGACCCGGTTCATGATAAGGGTCCTGACCTATTATCACAACCTTAGTATCGGCAAATGAGGTGTATTTTAGAGCATTGAATATATCATACATATCAGGGTATACAGTATAGCTGCTGTATTCCTTCTTTAAAAACTCCCTAAGCTTTTTGTAATACGACTTTTCCCATTCGTCAGCTAAAATGCTATCCCAGTCATTTCCTATATTTACCATACGTTCACCTAAATTATATCAAACACTTCCACTATTCCACTGCTATGATAAAGAGACGGAGTAATAAGAATAGAGTATCCGCCTCCGGGTTCACTTGTCCACTCAATACTGCGTCGCCTTGGTACTGCACAAGCGGCAAGAAGCATCATTATTGCGCCGCCGTGCATTATAACCGCAGCATTTGATATCTCCTGTTTCATCATGTCTCTTACTATTTCGTTAAGTCCCATCGCAAGACGTTTTATAAAGTCATTAGAATCCTCTCCGCCTTTAGGAGCAGTAACCTTTCCCGATGTCCACTCAAGATATGACGGCATTATCTCTAACTCTGCTGCACTTTTGCCCTCAAATTCACCAAAGTCATACTCGGTCATAGAATCAATAGTATTTACTTCGAATCCCGGATAAATTATCGCCGCACTTTGTCTGGTTCGAAGCATAGGACTTGAATAAAGCTTTTCAATATACGGATACTGCTTTTGCTCGGCAATAGTTTTCAATTGCTTTACTCCCTCAGGGCATAAGGGTAAATCTGTGCGGTTTCCAATATATCTGCCGGTCAGATTTGCGTCGGTGATACCATGACGAATAAGGTGAATTTTATAAGTTTTCATAAATTAACTCCGTTATATGTGTTATTATACTGTTGGATACAAGCATACCCTGTGGTGTAAGGGATATTCTGGTACCGTAAATTTCAATAAGCCCTACCTCTTTAAGTTTAAGCAATTCCTTTTCAAGACGAACATGGTGCTGATTTATGTACTCATTTAAATCAATACCTTCTTTAAGACGCAGTGAAAGCATTAGCTTTTCCTGTTCGTCACCACCCATACCGTCGGGCAAAATTTGGGGGTCTCTTATAAACGCCTTTAAATCTCTCGGATAATAAAAGCGTTTACCCTCAAAAAACGAATGAGCCGAAGGACCTATCCCTATATACTCGTCAAGACGCCAATATTTAAGATTATGGCGACTCTCCCGACCTTTTTTGCAAAAGTTTGAAATTTCATACTGCAAATATCCTTTTTCCTCCAAATATTTGCACATAAAAAGATATTGCTCTGCGGAATTATCTTCATCAGGCATCCTTAAACTTTTATCCCTAAAAAGCCTTGTGTTTACTTCAAGCTTAAGAATATATGCAGAAATATGCTCAGGGTCAAGTTCGCAAATAAAATCTATATCCTTTTTTAGCGAAACGAGGTCACTCGAAGGAAGACATATCATCAGATCAAGGGAAATGTTGTCAAATCCCAGTTTTCTTACACGCCTTACAATATTTTCTGTGTCTAGTGCAGTGTGATTTCTGCCCAACATTTTAAGCTGTGTGTCACTGGCGCTTTGAGCACCTATCGAAATACGGTTTACTCCCGACGCCTTTGCCGCAGTCAAAAAATCATCCGAAGCATTGGGGTTAAGTTCAACCGTTATTTCTGCATCCTTTTCTATTTTGAAGCTTTTTTTAATCTGTTCAACAAGCGGCTTGATTCTATCGCATAAAAGCGACGGTGTGCCCCCGCCTATATAAACAGTATCAATGGGGCGGTCAATTCGGCCGCCCCATTTCTTTATTTCCAAATTAAGTGCCGAAATATAATTTTTCATTACTTCCTCAGTTTTAAGAACCGAGTAAAAGTCACAATATGCGCACTTCTTTTCACAAAAAGGTATATGCAGATAAAGTCCCGCTTTATTATGCAAGAATTTCACCTATGCAGCTACCCGGAACCGCAGCAGCGTTTGCTTCGTCGGTGTCAATGTGCATAGCAAGAGCGTAGCTATCACTTACTCTGGCTACAACATCATCAAAAATAAGCGCTCTGCCTTCGGTAGCTATCTTTACGCTTACAATCTGCTTATCGGAAATTGAATATCTTTCTCCATCGGCAACGGTCATATGTATGTGACGCTTTGCAGCAATTACACCCTCTGTGAGCTCAACCTCACCGCAAGGACCTACGAGCTTACAGCTACCGGTTCCTTTAACATCGCCCGATTCACGAATAGGCGCTGTAACACCGATAGTTCTCGCATCTGTAAGCGAAAGCTCAACCTGGTCTGCAGGGCGTGTAGGACCTAAAATAGACGCCTTAAGACTTCCCTTGGGACCTACAACAGTTACCTTTTCTTCACAGGCAAACTGCCCGGGCTGAGAAAGATCTTTTTTATTAGTAAGGGTATGACCCTCACCAAAAAGGATTTTCAGGGTTTCATCTGTTATGTGCACGTGACGTGCTGAAATTTCAACCAATACTTCTTTTGCCATAATAATACTTCCTTTAAAAAAATTACAACTATATTTTACCATATTTAAAAACTATTACAAGTCTTTTTTTATTTTAAATTGGAATAATCGACGGAATAACACCTTTTTCACATATTTCGATTACTGCATAACTGTTGATACCGTTCCTTGATTTGCGGCAAGACCCGGGGTTAACAAAATACATTCCGTCTTTATAGGTTATATCGGAAATATGTGTATGACCGTATAAAACGATATCACAACCGCAGTTTTGTGCCACCCCGGAAAGCTGCGAAAGTCCTTCTTTTACACAATAGGTATGACCGTGTGTATAAAATATATTGTGACCCGATATTTTTTCTATTCCGTAAAGTGAATACTCACAAAGATAATCACAGTTGCCCGATACTATATAAAAATTTTTATCATCATACAGAAATTCCAGGTTTTCTATATCCGCAGTATTGTCTCCCAAGAAGAAGATATGTTTTATATCGGGATGACGGCAAATTATATCCTCGACAGTGTTATCGGCTTTGTGCGAATCGGAAATAACAAGAAGTTTCATACATTACCTCATACAATTTTATTTTTTTACATATTATATCATGGAGGGATTTTATATGCAAAATTCTGAAAACAATAAACTCTATGATGCTATTATAGCTTCTTCTAAAGGAAAAATCGACAAAAATTCTTTAGATAGGGCAAAATCGGGGGATTTAGACGGTATTTTATCCTCCCTTTCCGAAGAGGATGCAAAAAAACTTAAAGCAGCACTCGCTGACAAAGAAAAAACAAAACAATTACTTTCAAGTGATGCGGCAAAGGCACTTATGAATATGCTTATGGGCGGAAAGAATAATGGATGACCTTAATGAAAAGTTAGCAGGTATACTAAATGATCCCGACAGTATGGAAAAGGTGCGACGTATGGCAGAAAGCCTACTCGGAGAAGAAAAATCGAAAGAAAACAAGCAGGGCGGAGATTTCTCTGCCCTTTCGGGACTTTTTGGAACTGAAAATACGATTGACCCTATGCAGCTGACAAAAATTGTGGAAATTATGAACCGCTTCAAAAATAAAGGGAACGATCCTCGTACCGCACTACTTCAAGCGCTCAGACAAAACCTGAGCGAAGACAGAAGAAAAAAGGTCGACATTGCTATTAAAATACTTCAGTTCATAGATATTCTTCCGCATTTAAAAGAAACAGGAATTTTAAATCTATAAATTCTCTTGACGGTGATTTCTTATGTCTCATAATGAAAATTTTATGATTGAACAACAAAAAGCTGTCGAACGAATGATGGAAATGAACCGTCGTTCAGTCGAAAATTCAGGGCAGGGAAACATGCCTCCTGCGCCATCCTTTGTAAAGCTGCCGCAAAGAAATGACAAAACATCAGGCGGCAGCCCCATGCCGCAGGAGCATACAACGCCTGAACCTAAAAAATTCACAACTCAAACCGAAGGTATTTCTCTTCCCTTCTTGAGTGATTTGAATTTAAATCGGGATACTACACTTATTCTAGGACTTTTGCTCATTCTCTACAGCGAAAAAGCCGACCGCCTTCTACTTATGGCGCTACTCTATATACTGCTGTAATTTTTAAGAAAACAAGTTACAAATTGGTTACAATTTTGAAGCGTTTTGTTGCATTTTTAAGTTTTATGTAAACTTGGACAACCTCAAAAGTTTTCCCACTTATCAACAGGGTAATTAACAATTTTGAGGTTGAAAAGACCTGTTTGCTATGTTTTTCGACTTTAAAACGGTGGATAACTCGGTGGAGAAGTGGAAAAACCCATATTGCATAAATAAAATGAATATAAAAATTATGTAACTTAACTCAAAATTTTTCCGCCTAAAATTTTTATCAGCTTCACAATAAACTTTTGTTCAAAACAGAAAATTTTCTAAGGATTAACTAAATAAAATTTTAATGTTTTGTCCGTATATAAATATGCAGGGATTTTTATTCAAAATCCCTGCATATTTTATTCTTTTTCTTCGTCGGTATCTATATAAATTTCTTCAGCTGCCTTTTGAGTGTCTGAAAGCATTTCTATCGCTTTTTCTACACCGTCAAGCAAGGTTAAGTACATTTGTTTATTATCGCTTTAAGTTCTTCTACCTTGTCGGTCTTTTCCCAGGCGAAGTCAGCGTCGGTTCTGCCTAAGTGACCGTAGTTTGAGGTTTTACGGTAGATGGGTCGGCGAAGGGAAAGCTTGTCTATTATTGCAGCAGGGCGAAGGTCAAACACCTTTGATACTGCGTCGGCTATTTTGGAATCAGAAACTACTCCTGTGCCGAAGGTATCCACCATTATGGAAACGGGGGTTGCAACGCCTATAGCGTATGCGAGTTGTACCTCACATTTCTTAGCAAGTTCTGCTGCGACTATGTTTTTTGCAACATATCTTGCGGCATACGCAGCACTGCGGTCAACCTTTGTCGGATCCTTTCCTGAAAATGCGCCGCCACCGTGACGAGCCATACCGCCGTATGTATCAACAATTATCTTTCTACCAGTAAGCCCTGTGTCCCCCTGAGGTCCACCAATAACAAAACGTCCGGTGGGATTTATGTAGATTTTGGTATTTTCATCAAAAAGCTCTTTTGGTACAATAGGTTTAATAACCTTTTGCAAAATATCTTCCCTGAGCTGAGTTAAGGAAACATCCTCGTTATGCTGACTTGAGACAACAACTGCATCGACACGGGTAGGTACACCGTCAACATACTCAACCGTTACCTGAGTTTTGCCGTCCGGTCGAAGATATGGAAGCTCTCCCGATTTTCTGACACTTGTTAGCTTATACGACATCTTATGAGCTAAAGAAATCGGCAACGGCATAAGCTCAGGGGTTTCGTCACACGCATAACCGAACATCATTCCCTGATCCCCTGCGCCGTGAAGATTATAGGTGTCCTCTTCACCGCCTTTATATTCAAGCGAATTATCAACACCCATTGCAATATCGGGCGACTGCTTGTCAAGACTCATCATAACCGCACAGGTGTTTCCATCAAACCCTGCAGCCGCACTGTCATAGCCTATGTCACAAAGAACCTCTCTGACGGTTTTTGTAATGTCAACCTGGCTCTTCGTTGTTATTTCACCCATTACGGTGACAATACCGGTAGTACAAAAGGTTTCACAGGCAACTCTCGACTGCGGATCACCTTTAAGCATTTCGTCGAGTATAGCATCGGAAATCTGGTCACAGACTTTATCCGGATGGCCTTCGGTTACCGACTCAGATGTAAAAAGCATTTTTTCCATAATTCATTCTCCATTCAAAATTAAAACCGCCCGAATTTCGAGGCGGTAGTTTTTTCGTTTCTACCTCATCTTTCGGATTATCCGCAGGATTTAGCACCTTATGCTTAAGCATAGGTTGCCGGGCATCACAGGGCCTGTCCCTCCGCCACTCTTGATAAGGAATATTTAATTTGCATATATTATTTTAGCACATATAATAAATTTGTCAAGTGTCATTATTTACCTAAAAACTCAAAGCTTCCCCTAAGCAGATAAAGTATTATGACCGTTGCAAGGATTATGACTATAACAGAGACTACAAATAAAGCTGCAAATCTTCGCTTTTGTGTTTTACCACCTGCGACCATAAGTCCCATTCTTTTAAGTGCGGCGGTTATCGGTTTATAAATAATCATTGTAATTGCTGCATTAAAGAGACCCTTCACAAGATTGAAAGGCAAAAGCAGAGATGGTATCATCTTTATTACAACCTCACGCTCTACTCCCATATATAAAGGTGTTATAAATACATTTGCAATAAGCATAATTGCAGTCATAGCGACCATAGCACACACAGCGCCTATAACAGCGCCCAAAAGTGTACGCTTATATTTATAAAACACGCCGCAGACCCCTGCAAAAGCGGCAGAGGAAATAAAATTCATAATAAAACCGTAAAAGGCGGTATCGCTAACGGTAACTAGCTCCACAGCCGCTACTACAAGTGCCGATACTATGCCATATACAGGTCCATAAATGAAGGATATTACAGCGAGTATAGCATCTTTGAAATCAAAGGTCAGAAAACTCACCTTAAATCGAAAAACAAACATACACAAATACGCTAAGGCACAAAGTACCGCTGTAACCGAGATTTTTTTAATATTTGTTTTAGTGCTCATATATACCACCCCAAATAAAAACGCCCTTTGAAAAATACAAAGGGCGCAGAAATGCGTTAATTTTTTTCTTCTTCCATCCGGACTGTACCGTCGGCTTTGGAATTTCACCAAATCAACCTTTCAAAAAGGCTCGCAGGCTTTAACTGCCGGTGGGGAATTTCACCCCGCCCCGAAGATTATTCATTTTACAGTATTATTTTATTATGCAATTATAGTTTTGTCAATAGAAAATATATTCCCAGTGCTTGAACGAGGATTATCAAAGGTATGCCCAGCATAAATTTTGTGTGTTTGGTTTTATGATGAACCGTCTGCATTGCAAGAAAAAAACCGAAACTTCCGCCTATTATACTTAAAGCAAACAATGTTTTTTCACTTATTCGGAGCCTTCGTTTTATTGCCTTTTGTTTATCGACAACACAAACTGCTGCCGCTATAACGTTTATCAAAACAAGATAAACGAATAAAAGCTTTTCCATATTATTTATCACCGATAAACATTTTAACTCCTTTACACCGCTTTTTCAATCTGTTTTTTTAGTTTGACTATTATTCTTTTTTCGAGGCGTGATATATAAGACTGTGAAATGCCTAGGGTATCGGCTACCTGCTTTTGTGTGTATTCCCTATATCCACCCATACCGAAACGCATCTGCATTATTTGCTTTTCCCTCGCAGGAAGCTGGTTTACAAACCCCATAAGCATATATCGTTCATCCTCAAGCTCTATACTGTTTCCTATTTCGTCGCCATCACTTCCCAAAATGTCCGAAAGCAGCAACTCGTTACCATCCCAATCGGTATTCAGCGGCTCGTCGATAGATATTTCGTTTCTTCTCTGAGATACCTTTCTTAAATGCATTAAAATCTCGTTTTCAATGCAACGAGAAGCATATGTGGCGAGTTTTATGTTTCGTTCGGGGCAAAATGTATTTACAGCTTTTATCAGACCTATAGTTCCTATAGAAATAAGGTCTTCTATATTTGAAGCTGAACAGTCAAATTTCCTCGCTATGTACACTACTAATCTCAAATTATGTACTATAAGCTCCTCTCTTGAATTATTATCAAGATTCGAAAGAAGCTTTTGTTCTTCCTCGGCAGAAAGCGGAGGCGGCAGTGTCTCGGGACCATTTATGTAATATGTAGGCTTAATGAATGACAAGCGCTCGGCGAACCGATAAAAAAGAACTCTCAATTTTTGTTTTAAAAGGTAATATACTCTCATTTTCTACACCGACCTTGGATTAATTATTGCTTGACACTCATTATCTAGAGGAGTTTTGGAAATTGCTATTATGGGACGGCTTATCATTGTCTCATTTCCTTCATAATTCAAAAACGCTTTATCACACCGATAACCTTCAAGCATTGTCTTTCCCGAAACAGTGTTACAAGGAAGTACCCTGTATCTTGACACCGTATTTTCAATATTATTTAATAGCTTTTTCGCAAAAGCTTCATCAACTATTATAACCTGCGACATACCGAAAGCGTCACTTAAAGAGTTTCCCGTATCGACTATAGCATCGGTTTCGGCAGTGTTATCCTCTAAAAGCACCTTTATTTTGCATTTTTTAGCTTCAGGAGAATTTTTTGAAAGCAAATATTTGAGAATCGAAACTATTATATAAAAAGCAACCGAAAGACATATCATTAACACAGGTGAAATATTAAAATAAACAACCGAATTATTTACTGCCATACCACGAGGCTTAAAAAGATACCATATGCCCAGCATTCCACCTGCATATGCAAAGGTCACAACAAAAAATACTGCTGTACTTTTCAAAAACGTCTTCAGGCTATGAAACCCAAATACGCTAAAGGTTATAACAAAACTTATAAGCATTCTTATCAATGCTTCCACCAGAACCTTTTGCGCAGGTAAAAATATGTAAAGCGAGGATATTCCGCCTAAAATGCTACCCATAATCAGTCGCAACAAGGACGGACTCCTACAAATAATTTTGGCAGTAAGCTTAAGCAAAAAGTAATCTACCAAAACATTAAGTACTATAAGTACATCTGCATATATCACCATTCATAATCATCTCCGCAAAAATATTATACCTTTCCCACAATAAAAACCTTGTCAAAGCACCGCCAAAAAAAATGTCAAAATTAAAAGATAACAGTTACTTGAATAAAAAAGAAATTTATGATAATATTTATACGGTGATAAAAATGATATTTAAATCCAAAAGCACATATGACTTTTTGGTAGTAGGACTTGGCAATCCCGGTCTTCAGTATGAAAATACCAGACATAACGCAGGTTTTATGGCACTGGACTGTCTTATTCAAAAACATTCCGGTTCATTGTCTAAAAATAAATTCAATGCCCTCCTTGGCGAAATAAAAATAGCAAACAAAAGAATTCTTATTGCCAAACCGCAGACCTATATGAACAATTCCGGCTCGGCTATCAGGGATATCTGTACCTTTTATAAACTATCAGCCGATAAAATAATAGTTATGTTCGACGATATTTCTCTCGACATAGGTAAAATAAGACTTCGAAGAAAAGGAAGTGCCGGCGGACATAACGGAATTAAGGACATTATCACCCTTTTAAGTACAGAAGATATTATGAGGATTAAAATTGGCGTAGGACAGAAGCCTCACCCCGATTATGACCTTAAAGATTGGGTGTTGGGTAAAATACCCAAAGCACAGCAAGAAGATTTTAACGATGCGCTACTTCGGGCTGCGGCAGCATGTGAAGAAATTATATGGCACGGCATAGACTCTGCCATGAATAAATACAGCAAATAACCTTGTATGCAATTTTTATATAATATACTTGAGAATGAGCCCGAATATAAAAAGCTTCTGGATTCGGTAAACGACCGACTGTTGCCACTGTCGGCATCAGGACTTTCCCAAATTCATAAAGCCCTTATTTCAGCTGCTCTTCTCTCTCACACCAACAAAAAAATACTGCTCATAACCTATGATGAAGCATCGGCAAGTATTATGACCGACGACCTTAAATCTTTTGGGGTAAACGCAAGACAACTTCCACTTAGAGATTACAATCTTGCAAAAATCACCGGCTTTTCGAAGGAATATGAGCATACCCGACTCGACACCCTATCCAAAGTTTTGGATGGGGATTTTGGCGTACTTGTATGCTCTGTTGATTCGTGCTTACAGTATACCCTGCCGCCAAAAGTCCTTGATAATTGCCGCAGAAAAATATCGGTTGGAAATAGTCTGTCTTTAAAGGAATTCAGTGAATATCTTATTAACTCAGGATATGCCCGCAGTGAGCTCACCGAGGGCGCAGGACAGTTTTCTGTCAGAGGCGGAATTATAGACATATTCCCTTCAAACAGCTCACTACCTTTAAGAATAGAACTTTGGGGCGATGAAATAGACAATATTTCCTATTTTGACCCTTTAACACAACGCCGAACCGAAAGGTTAGATTCTTTAAATATTGCTCCTGCATGTGAATTGCCGGTAAACAGTGGAAAGCTTATTGAAGTTCTCAAAGGTCTGCTCAAAAACAGTAAAAAGTTAACCGATAATCAGCGTCTTAATATACAAAAGGACATCGATTTGCTTTCAGGCGGCATTAATATTGCCACCGACTGCTATCTGCCGCTAATTTTCGAAAAGTCGGCAACCGTTTTCGATTATGCAAAAGACTGCCTGACAGTAGTATGCGAATCGGCAAACATTTCAAAGCGTCTTAAAACCATGGCGATTCAGCAAAATGAGGATATAAAGAATTTATTGGAGCAGGGAATTTTATGCCAACACACATCTAAACTCTGGCTGACATCAGAAGAGTTTTATCACTTGTGCGACAGTGGAGTATATCTTGAAAGCTTCCCCTCAAGCACTTACCATACAACTTTTAAAGTGCTTTTAAACTTTGATTTTAAACGCACAACCGCTTGGGGCGGGGATATAAAAATTCTTCTTGAAGATATTGGATATACAATAGAAAAGCATGGACTTGCCGTAATATTGGCGGGCGAAGAAAAGGCTGCAAAAATTCTAAATGAAGAGCTCAACTCCAAAGGAATTAAATCAATATTCTTAAAAAATGCAGAGGCTGTCGGCAAAAAAGGTGTTTTTGTTTTGCCGGGTGGACTTTCGGGTGGTCTGGAGATACCCTCCCTGAAATTTCTGCTCATAACACACCGCCATATTTCTGCACAACGCCCGAAAAGAAAAATCCCTAAAAATGCAAAAGAAATCGGCTCACTTGATGAGCTGAGTATCGGCGACTATGTTGTTCACTCGTCTCACGGCATAGGTATCTTTGACGGCATTAACCGTATTACCAATTCGGGAATAACCAAAGACTATATAAAGATTCGGTATGCCGGCAGCGATGTTCTCTATGTCCCGGTAACCCAGCTTGATTTAGTTTCAAAATATATAGGAACTGCCGATACCGGTGGTGTCAGACTTAATAAGCTCGGCTCAGACGCTTGGCAAAAAACCCGCAAACGAGTAAAATCGGCTGTTAAAAATATGGCAAAACAGCTCACTGCTTTATATGCTAAACGTATGTCAACCAAAGGCTATGCCTTTTCCCCTGACACCGATTTACAAAGCGGTTTTGAAAGTAAATTCGAATACGAAGAAACCGAAGACCAACTACGTTCAGCAAATGAGATAAAGTCAGATATGCAACGGGCAGTCCCAATGGACAGACTTCTTTGCGGAGATGTGGGTTTTGGTAAAACGGAGGTAGCACTTAGAGCTGCTTTCAAATGTATAAGCGAGGGCAAACAATGTGTATTGATGGTCCCCACTACCATACTCGCCATGCAACACTATAACACCGTCTTAAAGCGTTTCGGCGATATTCCCGTGACGGTGAAGCTTCTCAACCGCTTTGTTTCAAAATCCGAACAGACCAAAATCGTCTGCGGTCTTAAAAACGGCAGGGTTGATATGGTTATAGGAACACATCGTCTTATCTCTAAAGACATTTCATTTAAAAATATCGGTCTTGTGATAATTGATGAAGAACAGCGCTTCGGGGTATCTCAAAAGGAACGACTCAAAGAGCTTTATCCTTTTGTTGATATACTTACTTTAAGTGCCACCCCTATCCCTCGCACACTCAATATGGCAATGTCAGGACTTAGAGATATGTCCTCAATTGATGAGGCTCCCGGCGACCGTTATCCTGTTCAGACCTATGTTTTAGAGCATAATGACGGCGTCTTAATCGACGCAATAAATAAAGAGCTTCGTCGAGGCGGTCAGGTATATTATCTTCACAACAATACCGAAACGATTACTCGCTGTGCATCAAGGCTTAGACAAAATCTCCCTCAGGCAAAAATTGGTATTGCCCACGGTCAGATGCCAGAAGAAGAGCTTTCAGACGTCTGGCAGAAATTAATCGAACGGGAAATTGACATTCTCGTTTGCACCACAATCATTGAAACAGGTGTCGACGTTCCAAATGCCAATACCCTCATAATAGAAAATGCCGACCGAATGGGTCTTTCCCAGCTTCACCAGTTAAGAGGACGTGTAGGAAGGTCTGCTCGAAGAGCCTATGCCTATTTCTGTTATAACGGCAACAGAGTTTTATCTGAAGTGGCATCAAAAAGACTTGAAGCCATAAGAGAGTTTACCGAATTCGGTTCGGGCTTTAAAATAGCAATGCGTGACCTTGAAATAAGGGGGGCAGGCAGTATTTTAGGCGGCGAACAGCACGGTAATATGGAGGCTGTCGGATACGATATGTATCTAAAGCTTCTTTCTGATGCGGTAAACGAAGAAAAAGGCATTAAGGTACAACCTTCGCCGGAATGCACAGTAGACCTCAACATTTCTGCGCATATCCCCGACAGCTACATCGACTCTGTCCCTGCAAGGCTTGGCATCTATAAGAGAATCGCCGACATACGAAACAGCGAAGATATGAGCGACGTTATCGATGAACTGTGTGACCGTTTCGGTGAGCCCCCACAGGCTGTTATGGGTCTTATAAATGTAGCGATGATAAGAAACAAAGCGGCGGCGGCAGGTATTTTCGAGATAACAAGTACACCCGGTTCGGTTCATCTTCATACCACAAATTTAAATCCCGATGTAGCAACAAAACTGTCTTCTGCCTTTGGCGAAAGATTCAGCGTTTCGGCAATAAACAAACCCGCTTATATAATTAAAATGAGCAAAGAAGATACCGTATATAAACTCACTCAATGCCTTGCCGATATTCTCTGAAAATTTTTGTGGACATTTTTTAGGTTTTAGTATATAATTTATGTGTTGTAATTTATCTACGGAGGAAATACTGATGAATATTGCAAAAAAATTAGCAGCCCTTACCCTTGCTCTTTTAACGGCTTTAAGTATCGCTGCTTGTCACCCTAAAAACGAAATCGCTGTTACCATAGGCGAATGGGAGTTTACATCGGCATACTATCTATGCGCTTTTATCACTGCCGATATGGAGGCGCAAACTACCGCATATAACCTTGCTATGAGTGGTGAGGCCGAAGGTGTAGACGTAACCAAAGAG
>JAGAZW010000024.1 GCA_017939855.1 Clostridia bacterium
AATGAGTTTTTGCCTGCCTTAAAGGCTCTTTTATGTGATGATACAAAAGAGCATACCGCAAAACTTATTCTTGATAAAGCGGCATCCCTTATAATTGAAGGTGTGACGGCAAAGGATACAGATTTTGATACCGAATTTTTAGATTATATTCTTGCGATAAAGATAGTAGACAGTATTGATGATGCAATAGAGCATATCTGTGCTCACTCAACACATCACAGTGAAGCTATTATTTCTGAGGATAAAGCTGCGCAAAACAGATTTGTCGCCGCTATTGACAGCGCCGCAGTTTATATAAACGCCTCTACCCGCTTTACCGACGGAGGAGAATTCGGACTCGGTTGCGAAATGGGTATCTCAACGCAAAAGCTACACGCAAGAGGTCCTATGGGACTTCAAGAGCTGAATACATACAAATATGTTATTACCGGCAACGGTCATATAAGGTGAGGTAGTGTTATGACATTTGGATTTATAGGTGTGGGTAACATGGGCGGTGCTTTGTGCGAAGCCGTCTGCAAAACTGTAGATAAAACCAACATTTTGATATCTGACTATAATAGCAATAAGGCAGCAGCTTTTGCTAAGACTTTAGGCGTTGTGAATGCCGATAATGAAACAATTGCACAAAATTGTGATTTCATAGTTTTAGGAGTTAAGCCTCAGGTTATGGAAAAAGTTTTGGATTCCATTTCAAGCGAATTAAATATGAGAAAATCACCATTTACCCTTATTTCTATGGCTGCAGGACTTTCTACAGATTCCATTAAGCAGATGGCGAAATGTGATTGCCCTGTTATTAGAATAATGCCCAACACGCCCGTTAAACACGGCGAAGGTATGATTCTCTATACCCTAAACGGTGTGAGTAAGAACAACTGTGAACAATTTGTTTATGCTTTTAAAGAATCGGGAAAACTTGAGTTTATTGACGAAAAGCTGATTGATGCCGCCTCTGCCGTTTCGGGTTGTGGTCCCGCATTCTGCTTTATGTTTATGGATGCTTTAGCTTCGGGCGGTGTTGAATGTGGACTGCCGTATAACACTGCACTTACTCTTGCTGCTCAGACCCTTTTAGGTTCTGCTAAAACGGTACTCGAAAGTGACGAACATCCCGAAGCGCTAAAAACCGCTGTCTGTTCTCCCGGAGGCACTACAATAGAGGGTGTTCACGCATTAGAGGCGGGTGCATTTAAAGCGACCTCTATGAATGCGGTTAAGGAGTCTTACAAAAAAACCTTACGCCTTGCAGGTAAATAATTCTTCAGAAAGGCTTTTTCTATGCGTATACTTACCATAGGTGATGTCTGTTCACCATCAGGGGTTACAGCTCTTATCAGACTTTTACCAAAACTGAAAAGAGAATTTTTAGCCGACGCAGTCATCGTCAACGGAGAAAATTCGGCTTTAGGTAATGGAATAACCAAGCAAAGTGCTATGGATATTTTTTCTGCAGGAGCAGATGTTATAACCGGTGGAAATCACACCTTAAGAAGACCCGAAGTATTTCCTTTTCTTGACGAAAACCCGTTTGTGCTCCGTCCGCATAATATTGAAGCAGATGTAGGCAGGGGTTATTGCCTATTGGACTTAGGAAGCACTAATCTTGCAGTCATAAATCTTTCCGGGCAAATATACCTTGAAAGAGCAAATGCCCAAAATCCTTTTCTGGCCGCCGACGAGCTTATTGAAAAAGCGAAGAGTGACGGAGCAAAAAATATAGTAGTTGATTTTCATGCCGAGGCTACAAGCGAAAAAAAGGCTTTAGGATACTATCTTGACGGCACCGTTACCGCTGTTTTCGGTACACACACGCATATACAGACCTCCGATGCTCAGGTTTTGCCAAATGGTACAGGATATATCACAGACCTTGGTATGACCGGTCCTGAAAATTCTGTTCTTGGAGTTAAAAAGGAAATTATTATAAATCGTCTTAAATATGCAGATCAATCAAAATTCGAATTTGCAAGTGGCAGATGTATTTTATCGGGTTGCCTTTTTGAAACAGACAATAAGACCTCTAAATGTATTAGCGCTACTTCATTTACCAGATTTATTGACTAATCAAGGGTGGGATATAATGTTTAAAAAGATATTTTGCTTTGCACTTTGTTTTATTTTATCCTTTAATCTTTGCTGTTGCGGCAAAAGCACAATAAACAACTCTACACAAAAAGAAACTGACAAAAAAGAAAATGTGCTTGAGAATATCAGTATGCTTTATTGCCGTGCAGACACATTTAATCCCTATACCGCAGTTTCCGATATCAACCGACAACTCTGCAAACTTTTATACGAGCCTCTGATTACAACCGATAACACGTTTAACCCTATCTACCGTCTTGCAGAAACAATCACCTTTGGTGATAAAACCTGTACCGTCACTTTAAAAGATGTCCTCTTTTCCGACGGTGCGACCCTTACAGCAGACGATGTGGTCTATTCCTTCAGCAAAGCAAAAACCTCCTCTACAAGCTATGCTTCAAAGCTTTACGAGGTCGAAAATGCCGCAGTCATAGATAAAAAAACCGTTTTATTCACACTTTCAAAAAATGACCCTTATTTTGAGAACCTTTTGGATTTCCCAATCCTTAAGTCAGAAAGTGATGTTGTTACCGACTCTGACGGTGTGATACAGCCGCCTATAGGTTGCGGCAGATACATTTTATCAGATGACAAAAATTCCCTTTGTTTAAATGAAAATTTCTACGGCAAATTAGGTAAAATCAAAAAAATCAGTCTTATAGATACTCCTGACGCTGATGCTGTTTCGCACTATGTGGAAGTGGGGGCGGTAAGCTTTTACTATGCAGACCTTGCCAACGGCAGCATAGTCAGAATGAGTGGCAAAAAGTCTGAGGTCTACCTTAATAATCTTGTTTATATAGGAATAAATGATTCTGTAGATAGGCTTAACAATAAGTATATGCGTTATGCCATTTCCTCTGCAATAGGACGCTTAGAAATTTGCAGCAATGCCTACCATAACAACGCTTCCCCGGCTACAGGCTTTTTTAACCCTTACTTTCAGCCGGTAAGTGCAGTGCAGAGTCTTTCTGATGAAGCAAATTTGAAAATTGCTATTGAGAATCTTGACAAAATAGGTTATAATAGATTAAATAGTGAAAGTTATTATGTAAATTCTGCAGGAAAAAGAGCTTCTTTTAACCTCCTTGTAAATTCCGAAAATCGCTCTCGTGTTCTTGCGGCTTATAAAATTAAAGACCAGCTAAGAGCTGCAGGAATTGAAATTACTGTTGTAGAAAAAGACTATGACAAATATGTTGCCGACTTATCCGCAGGGAATTTCCAACTGTATCTGGGAGAAATAAATATTCTTCCAAATATGGATTTAAGTCAACTTGTAATTGCCGGAGGTTCAGCAGCCTATGGCAGAGGCACTGTGCAAACCGAAGCACAGGAAGAAACCGACGAAATCAAGACTGACATTATCGCTGATGCCATTGCCAGATTTTATGATGGCTCGGTTACAATAAACGATGTTGCGGGTGTTCTGCTTACAGAAATGCCGCAAATTCCCATATGTTACCGAAAAGGATTACTTTTCTATGATGAAAAAATTTCTGGTGTTAAGGTATCGGAAAGCGATATCTATCTCACCATAGAATCATATACTAATAAAAATTAAAATAGGAGGACTATTGTTTATGATATCTTTTGAAACCAGAACAGGCACAGTTATCATCTCCGAAACATATCTTGCCAAGCTCATCGGTCACGAGGTGACATCTTGTTTCGGCGTTGTAGGAATGATACCACGAAGTAACCGTCAGAAAATTTCTCACTTTGTTTCAAAGGGTAAGTCTGTAGATACAGGAATAAAGGTTACCGGAAATGCCGATACTGCAACAGTTGAAGTGCATATTGCTGTTACTTACGGCATGAACATTAACGCTATTGCGGCAAGTATAACCGAGAAGGTTAAATATGTTGTTAAGGAAACCACCGATATTAATGTTGATAAAGTCATCGTTAAAATTGATGGTATTAAGGAATAAAATTTAGTTTTTATATCCCCTAATAAGGAGTGTTTACTTTTGTTTAACGGAAACGTCTTACGTGACGCAATTATTTCTGCTGCAAACAACCTTTCTAACAATCGCAAAGCAGTAGACGATCTAAATGTCTTCCCCGTACCTGATGGTGATACAGGTACAAATATGTCTATGACAATTTCAAATTCAGTAAGAGAAATCTGCAAAATGGAAAATGAAACTGCCGGGAAAATTGCCGCCACAAATGCTTCTGCATTACTACGTGGCGCCAGAGGCAACTCGGGTGTTATCACTTCCCTTTTATTCCGAGGCTTTTCAAAAGGAATCGGCAACGACGAATATGTCACTGCCGAAAATCTTTCAGCTGCATTCGAGCTTGGTGTTGACGCAGCATACAAGGCTGTCATGAAGCCAACCGAAGGCACTATACTTACCGTTGCTAGAGTTGCGAGCGAATATGCTCGTAGCGCACTGAAAAAAGGTGCCGATGCTTTGGGCGTATTCGAAGCTGCTATTGAGGGTGCAAAAATTGCACTGGACGAAACTCCCGAACTTCTGCCCACACTTAAAAAAGCCGGTGTTGTTGATGCAGGCGGCAGAGGCTTTGTTATTATACTTGAAGGTATGATGTCGGTATTCAAGGACGGTGTTATTATCCAATCCGTTTCCGCCGCCCAGAACCTTTCCGAAGAAACTGAAGAAGAATCTTCAAGAAATGCTGCCGGTGAGTTTGAAGGCGAAATTACATTTACCTACTGCACCGAATTTATTGTAAACCGTAACGATGAGTGCGAAAAGGAACCCTCAGAGCTGAGAGCCTACCTTGAAACTATTGGTGACTGCGTTGTAGTTGTTGACGATGAGGAAATTATTAAGGTGCACGTTCATACCGATCATCCGGGCAACGCCATTGAAAACGCTCTTACCTTCGGTCAGCTCGTCAAACTTAAAATAGAGAATATGCGTGATCAGCACGAAAAGGCAAAACACGACTCACAAAACACTAAAAAGAAACCCGCCAAAAGCGCCGATCTAACTGAGGAAATTAAGCCTGTTGAAATTACAAAGCCGATAGGATTTGTTTCGGTTTGTGCAGGTGACGGTATAGCAGAGCTTTTCCGTGATTTAGGTGTCGATACCATTGTTAGTGGTGGCCAGACTATGAATCCGAGTACAGATAATATCTTAAGGGCTATTGAGAGTACGCCCGCTGAAACCGTTTATGTTCTTCCCAACAATAAGAATATCATTATGGCGGCTGAACAGACCATCCCCATAAGCACACGAAAGGTTATCGTCCTTCATACACGTACAATTCCTCAAGGCATTGCAGCTATGCTCGGCTACGATGATTCTGCTGATGTTGATGCTAATGCAATTGCCATGCAAAAAGCTTCAGAACGTATTTCAACAGGTCAATTAACCTTTGCGGCTAGAGACTCTGACTTTGACGGTCATAAAATTAAAAAGGGTGAAATTCTTGCTATGCTGGAAAACAAGATTTCTTTCACCGATACCGAACTTGAAAAAGCTACTCTTAAGCTTATTAAGCAAATGGTTAAAAAGGACAGTGAATTTATCACCGTTATTTACGGTGACGAAGTTTCTACCCCTCAAGCACTCGCTCTTGAAAAACAACTCAAGGCAAAATATGGTGCAAAGACAGAAATCACCCTGGTAAACGGCGGTCAGCCCGTTTATTACTATATCATTTCCGTAGAGTGAGAATAAATTTTATGTCTAACCTTGATACTTCCATACGCTTTTTGAAAGGCGTTGGCGAAAAACGCGCCTTAACACTCAATAAACTGGGCATCGATACCGTCGGTGCCCTTTTGCGTTTTTACCCTCGTTCTTATGAGGATTGGGACAAAATTACACCCATCTTTGATTGTAATCAAGGTGAAAAGGTGTGCATAAAAGGCAAGGTTACAACTGTTGTAACAGAGGAAAAAAAACGCCAGAATATGACGCTTTACAAATTCAATGTTGCCGATGTTTCGGGACAAATGACGGTCACACTATTCAACAACAGGTTTTTAGCCGAAAAAATTAGGGTAGGGCGTGAGTATTTATTCTACGGTAAGTTTTCTTCAAACACTCTTTTTCCCTCAATGACCTCTCCCGAAATCAGAAGCCTTGATGATAAGGGTATTCGTCCTATATACCACGCCACCGCAAAAATGAGCTCTGCATCGATTGAAAAACTGGTAAAAACGGCTCTTAACGGTATATATATTGATGATCCACTCCCCGATAAAATACGGCAGCAGTATAATCTTTGTTCAATTAAGTATGCCATAGAAAACATTCATTTTCCTGCTTCTCAAGAAGCACTAAAGAGAGCGAAAAACCGTCTTGTGTTTGAAGAGCTTTTTATACTCCAAACGGGTCTTATTCTGCTAAAAGGCAAAAAGAAACTTCAAAGCTACTCGGTCTTAAAAAACTCTTATCTTGATGAGTTTTGCTCGATACTTCCTTTCGAAATGACCTCGGCTCAAATAAAAGCCTCCCAACAATGTATTGAGGATATGTCAAAAGGCAAAGTTATGAACCGCCTCATACAAGGTGATGTGGGCAGTGGTAAAACAGTAGTTGCGGCAGCTCTTATGTATAATGCGGCAAAAAACGGTTTGCAGTCTGCTTTAATGGCACCGACAGAAATTCTCGCCGAGCAACACTTTAAAACCTTGTGCGTCCTCCTTAAAAACACACCCATTAAAATTGCTCTGCTTACAGGCTCACTTTTAAAAAAGCAAAAGGGAAAAATAAAAACTGCTCTTAACTCTGGCGAATACGATATTGTTATCGGTACTCATGCACTGCTAACAGACGATACGGCTTTTAAGAATTTGGGGCTTGTTATTACTGACGAGCAGCACCGTTTTGGCGTAAGCCAAAGAGCCCGTCTTGCAGCAAAAGGAAAAAATCCTCACACATTGGTTATGTCGGCAACGCCAATCCCCCGTACTCTCGCTCTCATCCTCTACGGTGACCTCGATATAAGTATTATAGACGAATATCCAAAAGGGCGCCAGACAATAGATAGCTTTTGCGTACCGTCAAGTTACGAGGAAAGAGTATACGGTTATATAAGCAAACACCTTGACGAAGGGAGACAAGGATATATCGTTTGCCCGTTGGTTGAAGAAAACGAGGAACTGCCGATAAAAAGCGCCGAACAATGTTTCAATGAGCTAAAAAACGGATTCTTTAAAAATTACAGGCTTGGTCTTCTACACGGTAAAATGAAGCCCAAAGAAAAAGAAGCGGTTATGCGTTCCTTCAAAGACGGAGATATAGATTTGCTTGTTTGTACTACTGTTATCGAAGTAGGCATTGATGTTGAAAACGCCGCCATAATGGTTATAAGAAATGCCGAGCGTTTTGGTCTCTCTCAACTGCATCAATTAAGAGGCAGAGTAGGTAGAGGCAACTATAAGTCCACTTGCATATTCATTTCCGACATACGGTCGGGCATTACCAAGCAAAGACTTAATATTATAAAAAGCAGTTCTGATGGCTTTAAGATTGCCGACGAGGATTTAAAACTGCGAGGTCCGGGTGATTTTCTTGGTAGCAGACAACACGGACTTCCCGAGTTTAAGATTGCAGATATTTCCGCCGATTCCGCTACTCTTAGAATAGCTGGTATTGCGGCAAACGAAATTTTAAAAGATGACCCTAAACTTAAAACTGCTGAAAACTTAAATCTACGCAACGAAATAATACAGCTTTATAAAAAGCTTAATGAAAATTAAAAAATCACCCTGCGAACTAAGTTCGCAGGGTGATTTGTCTAGCTTTTAGATTTTACCTCGCAACATTTTGCTTGAAATTGCGAATGGCAATTACAAGCATTCCGCCCACTACAAACGCAAGTGCCATCAAGAGTCCAAAGTTTGCTCTTTCGCCTGTAACGGGGCTTGTAGGAGTGGTGGGCGCTATGGGAGGAGTATAGGTATTGTTGAAAGCAATTACATCGGTCTCTTCTTCACCTTTCAAATACTCATACTCTACCTTGAATGTGCCGTCACCATTATCCGTAACGGTAACCTTAACTGTATAAACAGTTACATCATATGTGATACCATCGGCGCTTCCCCTTACTTCCCTGACAGTATAGGTGTATACACCCGCTGTATCCACTTCGATGGCGGTAAAGATTATTTTTCCGTTTGCACTGTTTGTGACGGTTTCGATAAGCTTTCCGTCTTTATTGTAAAGCTCGAAGGAGAACTCACCATCTTTTAGGATACGACCCGAAAGGTTTTTCTGCCCCTCAATCTTAACGGTGGTCGGTGCAATACTATAAAGGTTTTCGAACTTAACTGTATCTGCGATATCGCCCGTAATTTCAGTATCGTTCACATAAACCTTTGCAAGGAGCTGACCTAAGCCGTTATCGGTTACATCTATCTTAACCTTATAGACCGTCTTATCGGCGGTAATACCTTTTTCGTCCAGCTCATCTTCTACGATTACATAGTAGTAGGTGCCTACCTTATTGAAGGAAAGTTCTCTAAAGACTATTCTGCCAGTGCCGTCAGGTTGTAGAACAAGAACCACATTGTCCTCTTTGACATCGCCCTTGACATAGTCTTTATCGGCGTTATAAAGGTCAAACTTGAATTCTCCGTCAATAAGCTTTCTGCCTTCAAGCACCTTGGTGGCAACGAGGGAAACTTTAACTTCGTTTGCCTTATAGATATTTTTGAACTTAACAATCTCATCGATAGAGCCCGAAGCATCAATGTCATTTACCTTAACCGCTGCGGCAAGTTTGCCAAATCCAGGATCAGATACAATAACGGTAACTTTATATTCGGTTTTATCCATTGTAACGCCGTTTTCGTCTAGCTCATCTTCTACAATCACATAGTAGTAGGTGCCTACTGTGTCGAAGGTAATATCGTCAAAGATGATTTCGCCTGTACCGTCGGATTTGAGTCTTAATGCCACATCATCCTGACGAACAGTTCCCTTATTAAAGGAAGCATCTGCATTATAAAGGTCAAACTTAAATTCACCGTCTACAAGTTCTCTTCCTTCTATAGTCTTTGTACCTTTAAGACCAACCTTAACGCTTTCGGCCTTATAGGTGTTGGCAAAGGTGATTTCGCCGTTTAAAACACCGTCTACATAAACAGTTGCTACAAGTTCGCCCTCGGTGTTATCCACAACATTTATTCTTATCTTCTTTTCAGACTTATCTACGGTGATACCGTTTGTATCTTCGGCATCTTCTACCATTACATAGTAGTAATCACCGGCAGCTGTGAAGTTAAGAACCGAAAATTCAATTTTACCGTTCTTGCCGTCAAGCTTTAATGCTACATCGTTCTGAGCGAGCGTACCCTTTGTGAAGGAAGCATTTGCATTGTAAAGGTCAAACTTAAACTCGCCGTCAATAAGGTCACGGCCTGTGAGGGTTTTTGTAGCTTCTAAGGTTACATCCACATCTTCTGCCGTATAGATATTGGTGAAAGTAACGGCAGTATTGGGGGAGCCGTCAATATTAACAACATAATCAAGAACGCCATCGTTATCATCATCATCGGAAACGATTATCTCTACATCGTATTCCTTGCCCGAGTAGGAAACGCCGCCGAGATTACCTTTGCGCTCTTTAATGGTGTACCCATAGGTGCCAATGGAGGTGAATGTGAGGCTTTCAAACTTAAATCCGCCTCCGGAAGCCTTAGAATTATTGGTGGCAAGTTTAGGGATAGTTTCACCGTCTTTATAAAGCTCGAAGGTAAATTCATTAGCATCAAAGTCACGGCCCTCCATCACCTTGGTACCCTCTAATGTAACTACTGCATCGGCAGGGTCATAAATATTTTCAAAACTTGCAGTTATACCCTCTACCTCTGCTTCGGGGGTAACTACAACTGCGGTAACGGTACCTTCTAGGTTGTCAATTACCTTAATTGTAACCTTATAAGGCTCTTCTACATAAATCATACCGTTCACCTTTTCTTCGGGAATTATTTCCCTGATTTCAAAGGCATATTCATGACCTGCAGAGGACGCAGGCAAGGTAAGGTTTATGGTGGTTTTACCGCTTTCATCGGTAGGCTCTGAAGTAACAATGGGATTTGTGCCGCCTTCGGTATACAATCCAAATGTAAAGCCGTCTTTTCCTGTGTTTGCGCCGACTTTATCGGTAACGGTCTTGTCTATTGTGATAACAAGAGTATCACCCACAGTTGCAACATAGCTGTTGGTAAAGTCGGCATCCACATTCCAGGAGGTACCGCTTTGTGTAGCAGTTGCAGGAGAAAGGGCTTTTACCTCCTTAACTTCAAGATATCCGTCCATAGTTTCGTCGGTAACGATTATATTGAAGTAACTGTATGTTTCGTCATAGGTAACACCACCGAGTTTCGTATCGGGGATGACCTCAATAACACGAAAACGGTGAGTACCAACACTTGAAAGAGCGTAATCCTTCAAATCTGCATCATTTGAAAAATCAAACTTGTAATCATAAGATGCATCGCCGTATGCTACGGTACGTTCTGCAATATCAACCCAATTTGCACCTGAAAGCTGCTGGAGTTTAAAGGTGAAACTGTCTCCTTGACGCCAAGCTCTGCCGGAAAGGGTTTTTGTACCGCTTACTACTACACCTAAAGGTTTAACATCATCAGGCTTATAATCATTAACAAAGTGTACCGGAACAACTGCAGAAGCAGTATCGGGCACTATTACCTCAATGTTATTGTTTCTGGGGGTATATCCCGCAGGAATATTTATCTCGTTTACAACATATTTGCCGGGGTTAAGATTTGAAATAATCTCAGTTTCGTCCGCCTTGATTGTAAATATATGCTTGTCATTAGGGGTATTTATGTTATACCACTCAAATGTGTAGGTTTGATCGTCATTATAGTTAATGTCGTTATCGTGAACAATCTCCTTGCTTACAACAATTGTTCCTGTGTTAACAACAAGCGTGTTTTCAAATACGACATCGGTAATTTTGTTCTGCTCAACAACAAAATTAGCTGCTGCTCCGTTTTGTACTACACCGTTTATGGTGAGGGATTTAACAGCGTATTTACCACCTATAATTTCGTTTACTGTATAGCCCACACCATACGGTAGATCAACAATATAAATAGATTCATCGGATTTTAAGTAAACATCAGCGACACCGTTTTCAAAGGTGACGGTATCTAGTGTCAATTTTCCATTAGTGTCCACACCATAAGCCTCAAAATCACCAGAAATGCCGTTAGCAGTAATTCTGAAGGTATAGGTGTCTTGGGTTCCATAGAGGGTATTATCAACGGTCTTTGAGATCTTTATGCCCTGAGGTATATCCACTGCGAGTCTGCCGTTATTACCCAGAATTGCACCTATATGGAAGCTGTGCTTTTCGGGTATCTCTTCAATAACGGGATAGCTAACATAATCAAGGGTTGCTGTTAAAGTTTTGTCGGCCTTTTCAACATTATAGGGTTCAAGAATGCGATGAACGGTACCGGCGGGAACATCCCAGGTGTTGTCTGCATTTCTGTTTTCCTCGGTTAAAGCACCTATTGTGATGTCCGACATTTCTTCATGGTATTTAACTATATTTGTACCCTCAAATACCACATATTCACGATAGTAAGTGTTGCCGTCAGTAGTGGTGGGCTTTGCACCCCTATACTTAACATAATTCTCGCCCGATTTTATCCACACGGCGGTTTCTTCGTTATAGTAATAACGCTCGTTTTGGAGGGAGGGCTCAAAGAATACTATAGTATCATGAACCTTAGAAGGATTTTCATGCGAAAGTTTATTATCGTTCCACCAGTTAGTGTAGAAATAGTATTTACCATCATCGGAGATACCGTCTGCGTTTTCGTCAATAATGTGTTCTTTCGGGTCGGTAATCATCTCTGTAATGTTAACCGGATTAATATTCTCTGTTAAACCAACCTCAAATACAATTCTGATAGGGTCTTCCGCATCATATTTAATTGTAGCGGAGGTGGAATCATCGGTACTTTCGCCATTTAAGGTTACATTATATGATACAACAGGCACAAGGGAAGCCGGAATCCTCCAGATAAAAGATGTATTTCCATCGGCAATACGGGTGTGTACCTGAGTGGAGATATACATAAGGTCTGTGGCGGTATACTCATCGGTTACCTCGCCTAACATACCATAGGATCTATTTATATAGGTGGCGTTTTGGGGAGCATCTTGTGCGGTATGGGATTCTTCCCAATGACCCAAGAAGTTACCTGCGTCATCGGCATACCAACCTATAAAGTTGGACCATTTTCCGGTTTGAGAATCATATTTTAACTGACTTGATTCATAGGCGCTATTTATAAGGTCACGGGCAACTTGGACATCATCTATACCTATACGCTCCATAACCGACCATACCATATTGTTGGCAAGTTCTGTGGGGGTGCCATCGGCATTAAAGAATGCGTTATCTTCATCGTCGGTGAACTTTTTAGCAAGAATTTCGCCTGTAAAAAGGGTATCACCTATCATAATACCCTTAATATCCTTAACCTCCATATAGTGACCTATATCGTCGATAAATTCAACGAAACCATCATGATCGTGATTTCCGCTTCCAACGAGGGTTGGATAATAAAGGGACTGGATAATGATTTGATTAACTATTTTCTCAAAAGAGGATATAAGCCCCGCAGCGTTACTTGCAGGATAATATTCATTCACATAGTTCTGCTGCGTAGCATCTGAAATCTGAGCTATCTTGGTAAATGATGTAGTTTTGGTTATATCCTTGCCCTCTTTATTTTTTCTGGTTTCTTCAATTGGAAGAACCAGACTTGAACCATTCGAAGCATCAAGATACTGTTTCCAATAGCTATCGGTGTTATCGTACTTGGAGGGATTAAGCACAGCACTGTTAAGCGCCTGATTGTTAGCGCCTAAACCTAAGGTATAGAAAAGAGGCGTGGTAGCAGAATAGTGTTTATCCACCTCATACTTTGCATAGGCTGCGGTAAGCTGATTCGCAAAGTCAATAACATCGTCAAGAACATCCTCCGGTTCGGTGCCGTCACCTAAATTGGAGGTGCCGATACCTGTGGCACTAGGACTTGTGGGACCATAATAGTTATTGGTAGCGGCGGTGGGACGACCGTCGGACATTAGAACAAAAATGGGTGTGCGTGTGGTTCCTGCCTGGTGCTCACCATCGGGGATTATTGTATCGGCGTCAAGGAATTCCTCCATAGCCATATAAACTCCGTTTTGGATGTATGTGCCGCCGTTTACATTTTTAGAGGAAACGGTCACGGTTGTGCCTTCGCCGTTTTTTACATTATTGTTTATGCTGATAGAGGACTGACCGCTATTTGTAAGAAATTTGTTATTGCTATGGGTGTAGCGGTCAAGAGGAAGAAGAACCTTTGCAGTAGAACCTGCAGAGTTACCAGCCTGACTGTTGCCTGAATAGAGCACAACGCCTATACGGTTATGTCTATTAAGTGCGAGCAATTCTTTTATAGCACTGTTTGTTGCAGTTACAAGGTCATCGACATAGTTGCTGTTTGCCATAGAAGCAGAAGCATCCAATACGAGCATTGTATCGGTGGGGGTATAGGAATATCCAACGATAGACTTATTGGAGGCGAGTGCTGAAAGGGCTACAAGAAAGTTATTATCGGCATCGTTCATTGTGATAGTAACAGGATTACCGTCTGCATCCTTAAGACCTGTAAATGCAGAAGCATCCGTAAATACCGACTTATCGGTCCAGATGCGTCCTGCCTGAGAGGTATTGTCGGGTGGAAACAGGGTCCTCCAGGAGTCCATAGTTGATAAGTCGGCGGTTTTCTCGCCATATATAATCTTATTGCCTATAGGCTCTGCATCTACAGGTATTATAATACCCGGAAGGGAGACTATAAACACAATCACTGCAAGAAGTATAGAGGTTACCCTTTTACGAATGGTGTTTTTGCTTGTCATTTTCATTCTTCCTTTCTGAAAACATCTGGGAATAAGACTTCTTCGATAGAATAATTAATATACTATAAAAAAGGAATACTCCCCTTTAATTTTAACTATACACCATTACAGCGAAAATTTCAATAAGCAAATAATTTTTTTAACACTGATTTTGTAGTTTTAAGCTCCCTCATCCCAGCTGTTATAATAGAGCCACTCCATTACATTATTATATTTTGAAATAAAGACACCGAATAACCATTGAGCTGCCGCCGAGGACAGTCTTACAACAGTCAACATTATATCCTTTAAAACAATAAAAGCGAATGCAGACAATATAAGATTTAAAATTAAAAAAATAAAGCAGGACAAAACTAAAAAAGGTGCTATTCCGTCAAAGGAATTATCGTTTAATATGCAGTAGGTTATTCTGTTAATCGAAATAAAAAGGGTATTAAAATAAGCAATTACAAATACAAGTAATATCAATAGCAACAGCATTATAATAATTGTGGCAATATTGTCTTTTGCCTGCGCTATACACACCACTATTGATACACAAAATACACACAGCATCATAACCATCTCGATATATTTTGTTATTCTGACAATTTCTGTTCCTGCTACAGTTATATAGCTCTTAGGACCCAAAGCGCTAAAAATAGTTATCCAAATACCTATTGATGTAAAAAGACCGGGCAAAATGATAATCAGGACAGATACATTGGTTAAGGTGGTATAAATATCAGGATAATCAATATGAAAAATATCCTTTTCTATAAGATAATCTCTTACACAGTCGATTTTCTTAATACACATGAAAGAATTAAGCATCGCAGCCAATGTATAAAATATGGCTGCTAACAGCAAGTAATTTGAAGAAGCAAGTTTTCTGAATATTCTTCTTAAAGGACCGGAATCCATTGTATATGAACGACAGACGAACAACGTGTTTTGATCTGTCGATTTATTTTTTATACGACTTTTACAATTTGTGCAAATCATAGCATCTTCTCTATTTTTATGTCCACAGACATCACACTTCACTTTTATTCCCCCTCATAATATTACCTTAGATTATACTCGTTTTATAGACAATTGTCAATAATAAGAGTATATTTTAAAATTTATTTGGAGGGTGGAAATTTATGATAAGTTACGATCCTTTTTACAAAACGTTGAAATCTAAAAACATTTCAACATATAAATTGATAAACCAATACGGCATAAGCCGAAGTCTTCTTGACAGATTAAGACACAACAAGCCCATAAGCACCGTGACTCTTGACGATTTATGCTCCATATTAAAATGCACCGTGCAAGAAGTTATAGTTTTTATAGACGAGGATAGATAAAACTAGGATGGAACACTGTTCCATCCTAGTTTTATTCTTGCAACAGCTTTCTTGCCCTTTCGTTTGCCTTTTTATTGCTGAAAAGAGAACTGTATGAAAAGAAGACATGCCCTGAGACTGTATTATCATTCTGACAAATTTCGCTCTGGCGGAAAAGTATATCATCATATTTACACCATTCTGTGTTATCCGGTTCTTGAGTTGTACCGACCTTATAGGCGGCAAGGCCTATTATCAATCTTGTATCATAGGAAGCTATTGTATTTTTCCAAATAGCCAACAGCTCCTCAAAACAGTATTCCTTCACAGGATACTCAAATCCAAAATATATCTGAGGTATTATCCAGTCAACGCACCCCGCCGTCACCCAAGCCGAAACATCGGCATAATATTCCGAATAGTTTTTTCCAACAGACGCTGCTGGACTGATACTGAAAATTATTTCTTTATCAATAAACTTTATCGCTGTATAGCAACCGCTTATGAGAGCGTTTACATTTGCTCTGCGCCAAAACTCAAGACTCAACGGACTGCTATTTTCTGCTACATACTGCTCATAAGAGCTTTTATCAAATTCAATATCGGTTGTAGGATAAAAATAATCGTCAAAATGAATACCGTCTATATTATAATTCAAAGCCGCCTCTCGCACCCCGTCTATAACCAGCCTTCTCGACTGGGCTGATGCAGGATTTAGATAAATGCCATTCGAAATACAAATATTATTATCGTTTTCTATGTCTTCATCATTAAGCCAGTTATAGACGGTACCACTTTGAGGTAGGGAGCTTGTGTCTGTATTTGCGAGTCTTATTCTATAGGGGTTTATCCATGCGTGTACCCTTATCCCCGCATTATGACAATTCTCAATCATATACTCAAACACATCAAAATCATACTTTTCCACCTTCTCACAAAGCGGAAAATAATCTGATTTATAAAGAGAATCGCCAAATGCTCGTATATGTATAAAGGCGTCGATAATTTTAAGCATTGATAGATTACTTACTGCATTTTTAAACTCTTTTTTAAAATCGTTTGAGGAAAGCATTGAATCTATTTCGCTATATGTAAACCACACGCCTTTGACATAGGCATTACTGTCGGCTAAAGGCGTTTTTTCCTCCTTTATGCTACAGCCACAGAAAAAAAGACTTAGAATCAATATACTACACAATACCCTCTTCATAATTTACCTCACATCAGAAATTTCATTAAAACAAACAACCGTCTTTCCAAACGCGATTTCATCACACGAAGAAACTTTAAAGGATAAACTTTGTGTAGCTCTGAGCCTCGGCGTTATACGTTTTACCGTTAGCTCATCGGACGGTCTTAAAACATAGTTAAAAGAATTTTTACCCGCATCAAAAATCAAGTTGATATCCGAAAGATTTTTGCACTCTATAAACATTTCATTAATGTTTTTAAGTGTCTCTGCCACCCCCATATCGCTTTGCTTCGTCCTGAACGATGCTTCTATGTCGTATTCTTCTACAAGGTCAGCTTTTCCTATAATAGTATCCTTATTGCCTCCTAACACACAGGTATACATCGTCATATTTGAAACACTTGTGCAACCTATGACCAGCTTCCCTGCGGCCACACAGCTGTGAGAATACCTATAATTTTCAGGAAACTTCCATATATACCACGATATAGTGTCTGCCGTATCCTTAAGGCCTGTAAAGGTTGAGGATATTCCAAAATTTTTGATTTTATAGTCTAGCAGATAAGCGTTTTTATCCATGAAAAGTATATAATAACCGTCATAGCAGACAGCACCGGCTCTTTCCATTAGGCTTTGCGAAATATTGGGCGTATTATTAAGAGGCAGTGAAAGTTCGTATACATTATTCTCTTTGCCGTAGGTAGTTGTATTAAGTGTATATACTCTACCGCCCAGTGTCATCCATACAAGCTTATTGCCGCAAATTGCAACGGTCTGAGGGTACATACACCCTATCTCAAGATGGATAGGAGTCGAAGAAAGAATCTCGTTTTGCAAAAATTCATCTTCGGTATCCACCAGGAAAATACCACTGTTTTTTGCACTGTCGCTGACATTAATTTTATATATTTCATTTTCTTTAAAGGCTATCAGTTTGTTTTGCTGAACTGCCATCTTTGTTACTTCCTCATATATTTTCCCGACCCCTGTTTTCATCTTTTCGGAAAAATAAAGCGGATTTTTAAAAGTTGCCGAAAATATTTCGTTTTTATTTTCAGAATTACCATACAGATACACATTGGAATTATATACCGTACAGTTTTTGCAACCCACTATTTTTTCTATGCTTTTTATACCGCAAGTCGCCGTAACCACAATGTTATTAAGTCTTATATTTTTCATTCTTGGCACCGGATAACTTTCCCCTGTTTCATAGCTGAATTTAATGATGCCGTTTTTGCGGTCACATGTTACGGTTATCTCAACGGAATAAAAAGTTGATTTTGCTGAATCGGAAGATGTAGGTATTGTCCAGCTAGCATAACTGTTCGGATTAAAATATACCCTGCACTCAATAGGAGTACCAGCCGGAATATTTTTATAAGGAAGAGCAAATTCATTTGAAAATTCATCGGAGGAATAATAGGCTTTAAATCTGCCGGTTAGCATATTAAGAGCTTCGGGACTTGTAGGTTTATCCTCCATTGCAGCATTTATTTCAAGCGCCATATTATAGTTATTCCCTCTGCCGTTTATATAAACTACGGGAGTATAAAAATCACTATCCTGCAGCCTGTTCCATTCACTATAATCGGCAGAAAGCTCATAAATGCGATAATCATAACCATATGTTGGACATCGTGTAGTTACAAAAGCATAAATGCCGCTGCCCGTCACAGCTTTTCCAC
>JAGAZW010000207.1 GCA_017939855.1 Clostridia bacterium
CAATACCGCCGGTATCTATCATCATAACCTTGCGATTTCTCCATTCAGCATCACCGTAAATTCGGTCACGAGTAACGCCCGGAGTATCGTCTACAATGGAAAGCCGTTTACCTATAAGTTTATTAAAGAGGGTGGATTTGCCTACATTTGGTCTTCCCACCACCGCAATAATAGGTTTTGCCATTATTCTACCTCTTCTTTTAATATTTTTTTAACCAATGCACCGCCATCATTAGAAACCATTACTACCTTTACCGAAAGCCTTTCAGACAGCTCATCGACGGTTATACTGTCTAAAAACATATCGCCCTCGCTTCTTAACATCGATTCGGGAATAAGAAGTTCTTCTCCTAAATCAAGTCCTGAAAGTTGATCAATTATGTCGGTTGCGGTAACAAGACCTGATACGGTGATTCTATTACCGAAAAAGTTGTTCTTTATGGCGTATACATCACATTTAAGATTACTATTTTTATTTTCGCACATTAAGGCAGTTTCTTTAATCAAAGGGTATGCCGCTATGCCTGTTGCAACCGAAATGTGCCTTCTTTCTTTGCTGGGCTTTGCATATTCCAAAGCCTCTTTCGCTTCACTCTTAAAAAGCGCCCAAAGACCTACGCCGTTTTCAAGCTGGAGAAAATCACCATAATACGCAGCATCAGGGATTTCTCTTTGAGACATAAGATAAAATTCGTCCGCAGCATAAATTCTGCGCTCACCGTATTTTTCAATACAGATATCCCCCGCTTTATCAATTATGTCTATAACCGCCGCTGACGTTTGTTTATTAAAGGGCTCTAATTTTGCAAGTCCGTCTCGGTGGTCGGTAAGACCAACGGGCACAGCCGCTATGCACTCTATATTTTCGTAACTGCTCAAATCTCTAAGAGACTTTTCAAGCTCATCACCGTCATTGAATCCCGGCACCAGCACCAATTGACAGTTCATTTTTATGTCGGCAGAGTTTAGTCTCGGTATAATTTCCAGAGCCTTGCCGGCGTTTTTGTTAGACATCATTTTTATGCGCAGTTCAGGGTTTGTGGTATGCACCGATATATTGATGGGGCTTATATGCATATTTATAATGCGTTCAATTTCGTGTTCGGTTATATTGGTGAGTGTTATATAGTTTCCGAAAAGGAAGGAAAGCCTGGAGTCATCATCCTTAAAATAAAGACTTTCCCTCATGCCTTTGGGCAACTGGTCAATAAAACAAAATATACATTTGTTTTTGCAGCTGCGCTTGTTGTCCATCAAATAGGTGTTGAACACAAGACCAATTTCATCATATTCCCTCTTCTTTATCTTAAGCTTTTTTGTCTTTCCCGCTTTATTAATTATTTCTGCAATTATCTTTTCGTTGTTTTGATAGAAACGATAATCCAGAACATCCATTATTTGATTACCGTTTAAAGAGAGCAGTATATCCCCCGCCTTTATGCCGGCTTTTGACGCAGGACTGTTTTTTTCAACGTCCATTATCACGACAGACATACAAAATCCCCCTTTTAACATACTCTCTATATTTTACATTATTTTACAACAAAAAACAAGAGGAGATAATATAAATCCCCTCTTGTTTACCGTTTTTTTACAAATTATTCAGCAATTTTGATAACCTCACGGCCCTTATACTTGCCACAAGCGGGGCAAAGTCTATGGGGACGCTTGTACTCACCACAGCTAGGGCATCTTACCAATGCCGGAGCCTCGAGCTTCCAAAGGTTATTTCTTCTCTTGTCTCTTCTTGCTTTAGATGTTTTTCTCTTCGGTACTGCCA
>JAGAZW010000208.1 GCA_017939855.1 Clostridia bacterium
ATGTGAGCGCAAATGATGAACAGGAATAAGCGGAACATTTAAAGACATTGAAAGTCCTTTGGCAAAATTTGTTCCGACAAGTAAAGCACCTATAAGTCCCGGAGCAAAGGTTACGGCAACGGCATCTATATCCTTATGAGTTAGGTTTGCCTGTGCTATTGCCTTGCGACATACTGTGCTTATAGCCTCAGTGTGACGCCGAGAAGCAATTTCAGGTACTACTCCGCCATATATACGGTGCTCTGATACCTGTGTAAAAATTACGTTAGAAAGAACCTTACGTCCATTCGTTACCGCAGCTGCGGTTTCGTCGCAGGACGACTCTATACTTAAGATATTCATATACTTTAACTAAACCTTCTTGTCATAATAATAGCATCTTCTACTGGCTTAAAATAAAAGTTTTTTCTTCTGCCTTCAAATTTAAAACCGCATTTTTCATAGAGAGAAACGGCAGTGATATTAGATGCCCGTACTTCTAATGTAACAAAAGAAAGACCTTTTTTCCTGGCAAGAACAAAGAGCCTGTTTATAAGGAGAGTAGCAATACCTTTATTTCGATATTCTTTATCTACTGCGATATTTGCTATATATCCTTCGTCTAAAACCGTATTTATTCCGGCGTATCCGATAAGGCGGTTGTTTTTATCCACTGCTGCGAAAAAAATGTAGCCGTTTTTTATGGAATCGAGGATAGATTCTTTGCTCCAAGGCAGACTGAATTCTTCTTTTTCTATTCTCACCATATCGTCGATATGGCGTTTTTCAAGATCGACAATCCTATAATCAGTGAAACTGCCGCCGAAAGCTAAAGAATCTATACTGTCAAAAATCTGATTTGCACAATATCGGTAAACGCTTTCATTTGCTCCGAACGGATCAGGGATGCCGTTTGCTAAAACGCTGAGACGTTCGTTTTGCAGTCCGATTGCTTTCAACATTTCCAAATGAGACTGTGACATTGTAATTATCATGTCTGCGTTAAGATCGTTTTCTGAAAAAGGGGAGGAGACATGATGAGAAATATCAAATCCGTATTCTTGTGCAACTTTTTCTGAGTTTTCGCTGACCTTTGAGCCATCTGCAAAAATACCTCGGCTCTCAACCGTTAAATCTTTGATGCCAAAGCTTTTTAGATAACCTTCAGCTAGTGGGCTGCGGCAGGTATTGCCGGTACATACAAAAATTACTTTCATTATCCTTTTGCCTCTAACCAATTTTTCCCCACATTCGCATCAACACAAAGTTTAACTTTGAGTTTAGCAGCATTTTCCATTTCCTCTTTTAAAATTGTGCAGGTGGCATTTGCGTCACATTCCGGACATTCTACTATAAGCTCATCGTGTACTTGAAGAATAAGTCGAGCTTTTGGAAGTTCCAGCTTTAATCTGCGACTCACATTTATCATAGCGAGTTTTATAATGTCGGCAGCGGTGCCTTGAATGGGGGCATTTCTTGCCACCCTTTCTCCGAATGCCCTCATCATACCGTTAGAAGAGGAAAGCTCAGGTAGATATCTTCTTCTGCCAAAGAGTGTCTTTACAAAACCGTCTGTCTTGGCTTTTTCTATGACTTGTTTCATATAGAGGTCAACATCCTGGTACGTTGAAAGGTAGTTTTTGATATATCGGTCGGCTTCGGCTCTTGTTACTCCTATATCTTTTGAGAGGGAAAAGGCACCTATGCCGTAAACAATACCAAAATTAACTGCTTTTGCTCTGCTTCTCATAACAGGGAGCACCATATCAATAGGTATGTCGAAAACCTCCGATGCGGTAGCAGTGTGGATATCGACGCCCGAATTAAAAGCATTAATCATCGTTTCATCATCAGAAATACTCGCAAGAACTCTAAGCTCAATTTGCGAATAGTCAGCGTCACAAAGAACGTACCCGTCCTTAGCAGTAAAATATTCACGAAGTTTTTTACCTTCATCTGTTCTCACCGGGATGTTTTGCAGATTAGGCTCGAGCGAACTTATCCTTCCGGTCCTTGCTTCAGTCTGATTGAAGGTGGAGTGGATTCTTCCATCTTCACTTATTGCACTGAGTAAGCCGTCGCAATAAGTCGATTTTAGTTTGGTGAGTTGGCGATAAAGTAAAATATGACGCACAATAGGATAATTGTATTTTAAATCCTCAAGCACCTCTGCGTTGGTGGAAAAACCACTTTTTGTTTTTTTCTTGGCGGGAAGACCTAATTTAACAAATAGCACTTCACCTAATTGCTTTGGAGAATTTATATTAAACTCTCCACCCGCAAGACGATAAATATCGCTTTTGATTTCATCAATTCTTTGCGAAAGCTCTTCGCCTTGTGATATAAGACCCTCCTTATTTACAAGGAAACCGATTTTCTCCATCTCACCCAAAACAAGACTCAAAGGAACTTCTATGTCGCAAAGAAGATTATATTGGTCCGTGTCCTTAAGCGAAGATTCGAGTTTATCACAAAGTCTGTTGAAAGTGGCAGCAGAAACTAAAAAGTTGTCAGAATCTCCTGCGATTTTAGGAGTGCTTATAGCATATTCGGTTATAAGTCGAGGTATAGAATAGTCGTTTGAAGCAGGATTTAAAAGATATCCTGCCAACATTGCATCAAAAAAAACGTTCTTTGTTTCGTATGCCTTTGATAAATTTTTAAGATCGAAAACTCTCTTTTTGATGTCGGATTTTAAAAGACAGATTAAGTCGGTATTAGTTAATTCGTATATTGTATTTTGGTTTATGGCAGCAATTCTTTCATTTTCAATATAAATATCGGCAATTGTGGAAATATCTGAAATTTTGAAGTCTGCAGTTTTAAATTCAACAGGGGGCTCTTGACTGGCTTCTTGTGTCGGTAAAGCAGGTGTTATGCCCATTCTTTCCATTAATTTAAAAAATTCAAGCTTTGTCATAAGAGCAGACAATTTCTTTTGGTCAGAAGGCAAAATGGTATAGCTTTGAATGTTTTTATCAATGGGAGCTTCAGTATTGATAGTGCCTAACCATCGGCTTAAATAAGCCTTTTCTTCTCCGAGCTTTAATTTCGCTTTTATTCCGTCTTTAATATCAAGTTCTTCTAGATGCTGGTAAATATAA
>JAGAZW010000209.1 GCA_017939855.1 Clostridia bacterium
AGCAAAGGCGGAAAAATACATATCCGACGCAATTATAAACAAACTTGCGTGGTCAAGGGTTGAGAAAATATTCGGAATAGACCAAAGGAAGCCCAGCACGAAGGAAACCGAATATGCTCGTCTTTGGCTGGAGGAATGGAAGCTTGATGAGGAAATTCTTGCTGCCGCATATGAAGAGTGTGTAAACCAAAAGAGCAAGTTTATAATGAGCTACACCGCAAAAATAATTGAAAAATGGCATAAAGACGGAGTAAAATGCGTCGAAGACATAAAGAAGAAACGAAACAAAAGCGAACAAAAGGCTTCTTTTGCAACTTATGACTTGGAGCTGTTTGAAAAGAAGCTTAATTCGGATGATTGAGGGTGGAGATTATGACCAACCGTGAGAATGCGTATAAACAGGCGTTTGATTTAAAAAAAGCATCCTTAAAGAGAAAAGAAGCGGAATATGACAACAAAATCGCCGAGCTGTATGCGAATAATACGAGATATGCCGCCATTTGTGCAAATCTTTCTTCCTTGGGAGCAAAAATTGCAATAACGGCTCTTTCGGGTGACACAGAAACCTTAGCAAAACTATCAGAGGAAATTTCAAAACTACAGTTAGAACGTGATGAGATAGTCAAAAGCGAGGGTATAAAACCTGTTAGCTATGACTGTGTGCTTTGTCGTGATACAGGGTATGTAGGCGGCAAAGTGTGTGACTGTGTAAAACAAATTGCAAAGGGATTTTCCCTGGGTCTTCTTTCTGCCTCTCTTCCTTTGGAAAACAGTCGTTTTGAGGACTTCAATTTAGAATACTATCCTACTGCAGCTTCGGGGACTTCTTCCAGAAAACGCATGACGGGGATTTTTAAGCTTTGCAGAGAATATGCTATAAATTTCGATCCGAGGACCAGCGAAAATCTTTTGTTTATGGGAGGAGTTGGACTCGGCAAGACCCATTTGTCATTAAGTATTGTGAATGAACTGCTTAAAAAGGATTTTGACGTGCTTTATAGCTCTGCTTACAACCTTTTTTCAAAAATGGAAAACGAGCATTTTAATCTTCGTACCGACGATACATATAACTACGCAATAAACTGCGATTTGCTTGTGATTGATGACTTAGGCGGAGAATTTGTTTCTCCTTATGTTCAGACACTGCTTTATAATATTGTGAATACACGTCTTCTTGCGTCGAAACCTGTTATTATAAGCACAAATCTTACAATGAAGGAAATCGAAAGTAAATATACTCCCAGAGTGTCATCAAGACTTCTCGGACACTATACCGCCAAGCTTTTCATTGGCGATGATATACGTCAGATAAAGACTCTGCAGAAGTAGGGTCAAAAGAATTTGACAAAGGGGCTTGTTTTGGGTATAATAATATAGATATTTTTAAGCAGTCCCATCAAGTAATTCCATCAGATTGGAGTGCCATAGTTTTGGAGAAGTTTGTTATCAATGGCGGCAATGCTCTTAAGGGTAGTGTCCGCATAGGTGGTGCCAAAAATGCGGCGGTTGCTATTTTGCCGGCAGTATTACTTGCTGATAGCCCCTGCATTATTGAAAATCTGCCCGATATATCCGATGTTGCTACAATTCTGCGTTCCATGCAGATGTTGGGTGCTGAAATAAGAACCCTCAGTAAAACATCGGTTGTGATAGATCCGATACATGTAAAATCTCATATTGTAACCAAGGAAATGGCAGAGGGAATGAGAGCCTCAAGTTATTTTTTGGGAGCGCTTTTGGGTAGAATGAATAAAGCCAGAGTCGCACCTCCGGGAGGCTGTGATTTTGGTGTACGTCCTATAGATCAGCACATTAAGGGCTTTGAAGCGCTGGGTGCTAAAGTAACCATTGAAAACGGTATGGTTGACGCAAGAGCTACAAAGCTTATGGGCTGTTCGATATATCTTGATGTTGTATCTGTGGGTGCTACAATAAATATTATGTTGGCGGCAGCGAGGGTAAGAGGACTTACCATTATTGAAAACGCTGCCAGAGAGCCGCATATTGTTGACCTTGCTAACTTTTTAAACTCAATGGGCGCCAATATTATGGGTGCTGGTACAAATGTTATAAAAATTCGAGGTGTGGAGAATCTTCACGGCACAACTTACAGTATCATCCCTGACCAGATTGAAGCCGGTACTTATATGGTAGCGGCTGCTGCCACACGTGGCGATGTGATGGTTGAGAACGTTATACCTAAGCATTTGGAATCCATAATCGCAAAGCTTACCGAAACAGGAGCTAATGTAGAGCAGTTTGATGAAGCAGTAAGGGTCTCAATGACCGAAAGACCCAGAAAATGCAACATAAAAACTATGCCGCATCCCGGTTTCCCAACCGATATGCAACCTCAGTTTGCAACCTTGCTGTCTATCGCAGAAGGGACAAGCATTATAACCGAGGGAGTCTGGGATAATCGTTTCAGATATGTTGACCAGTTAAACTTTATGGGTGCCGATGTCCAGGTGGACGGGAAAATGGCGGTTATAACAGGGGTCGAAAAGCTTAATGCGGCTCCCGTTAAGGCGGTAGATTTAAGAGCTGGTGCTGCTATGATAATTGCCGGACTTGTAGCAGAGGGTCAAACGCAGGTTGAGGATATTCTTTATATCGATAGAGGATATGAAAATATCACAGAAAAGCTCACCCTTTTAGGTGCAGATATTAAGCGTGTTCCTATAAAAACGGATATAGCGGTTTTAAAACACGCATAAAAAACTCCCTTCGGGGAGTTTTTTGAAATATATAATTATAGTTAACAAAGGAGGTATGAAAATGTCAAGAATATATCCACTTTTCAGCGGTTCGGACGGAAATGCTACACTCATATCTTCCGGCGAAACTAATATTCTTATTGATGCAGGGGTCTCCTTTAGGCGCCTTAATGCGGCGCTGCTGGAATCGGGGGTAGATATAGACTCGCTTTCGGCTGTTTTTGTCACTCATGAACATACAGACCATATACAAGGACTTAAAACACTTCTAAAAAGCGCAAAAATTCCCGTTTTCGCCTCACCCGACACCCTGAACACTCTCATAGACAAAAACATACTTCCGAAAGAAGCCAATGCGACACCTATTGAAGACGGTGTAGAAATACATAACATTTTTGTGTCACGTTTTGCAACCAGCCATGACTGCTCAGGGAGTAGTGGATATGTTTTAAAAGTAAAAGACGGTCAAAAGGTCGCAGTCTGTACCGATTTAGGTTTTGTAAGCGATGAAGTAAGGTCGGCGCTTTTGGGGTGCGACACCGTTTTAATAGAATCGAACCACGATGTTTCAATGCTCCAAAAGGGTCCCTATCCGCCGCAGCTTAAAATGCGTATTTTGTCGGATAAGGGTCATCTTTCAAATAATGTTTGTGCGGCAGAACTCCCCTCTCTTTTGCGTAGCGGCACAAAACGAATAATTTTAGGGCATATAAGTAAAAACAACAATAATCCTATGTTGGCAATTAACACCGCAAGAACAGCTCTTAATGTAATAGGAGCGCAGGAGAATGTCGACTATTTGCTTTATGATGCAAGACCTCAGGATAACGGAGTGATTGTTTTTTGATAAAAGCTACATTTATAACACTAGGGAAATTAAAGGAAAAATATCTTAAGGATGCAGTGCAGGAATATACAAAGAGACTTTCAAGGTACTGTCAGCTCGAAATGGTTGAAATTCCTGCTGTAAGTATGTCCGAAAACCCGTCGCAAAAGGAAATAGAAGCGGCACTTTCAAGAGAAAGTGACGTCATTCTCAAAAAAATCCCCAGCGACTGCTTTGTGTTTGCCCTTTGTGTTGAGGGAAAACAAAGGTCCAGCGAGGAATTTGCAAACGAGATAAAACGCCTTGTGAACAGTGGAAAAAACCTTTGCTTTATTATCGGTAGCTCCTACGGCTTAGACGAAGAAGTAAAGAAAAGAGCGAATACTAGGCTCTCTCTATCCGAAATGACCTTCCCACATCAGCTCTTCAGAGTAATGCTTTTAGAACAGCTCTACCGAGGTTTTAAAATAATCGAAGGCTCGACGTATCATAAATGAATGATGAAAAAATGAATAATGAATAATTGCGGTGTGCTTCGCACAGATATAAAAAAGCCTCCCTTGTGTAAAGGGAGGCGGCAAAACGAAGTTTTGGCGGAGGGATTGTTTAAAATTTTACAATCCTCCCTCCTTTGCACAAGGAGGGCAACTACATAAAGCAAGATTGATACATTGTCTAACGTTTATCGTCTAACGTCTAAAAAAATGCTTGACCTTTCAAAAGGCGTGTGGTATAATATCACTACCTCTGGAAGGTTCTTTTTTTTTGCGAAAAGTGCCTGAAAATTGCCTGAATACAGTATGTTGTATTGTGCTTTCCAAGGCGTTCAATATGTGGACGTTTTGATGCAACACTTATTCGGAAGAGGGAGGCGTTTACTTTTACCGTTTCCTCTTTTGGAAGCAGTAGTAAAAGCAAAAAATATTTCCGTAAAGCGGGAGGTGCCGTTATGAGAGTTAAAATTACACTCGCTTGTACAGAGTGCAAGCAACGCAACTACAACACTATGAAAAACAAAAAGAATGATCCCGACAGACTTGAAATGAACAAGTATTGCAGGTTCTGCAGAAAGCACACCTTGCATAAGGAAACAAAATAAGGGAGGAAAAAGTATGAAGGTACTAAACAGAGTTTTCCAAATTCTCACGGTAGTTTTCGGTCTGACTTCTCTTGTTTGCTTCTTCATGGATATGGCTGCTATAACCGTTGGCGGCGAAACCTATGAACTTGCAGGTTCCGTTTTGGCGTTCGGTGGTAAACAGGATGTCTCGGGAGGACTTACAGCCGATATGGCAAAATCCACCCACCTTCTTTTCTGTTTGCTTTTGACAGCATTCGGTTTTGTTATGAGTCTTTTCTCCTTCAAAAAGAAAGGCCTTCGCTATGCAGTGCCGGCTTTTGCTTTAACATCCGCTATATATATGCTTG
>JAGAZW010000210.1 GCA_017939855.1 Clostridia bacterium
CAGTTATGTAGGGCTCACATTCTGCGGCGTTTATAATAAGGGTGTCGATTTTTGCGTCTTCCTTTAAGGTAAGCTTGATATGTGTGGGAAAACCTGCACCGCCCAGACCCACGAGTCCACACTCTCTTGCTGCTGCCGCTAAATCCTTAGCGTTTTGAATAGGAAATGGCTTCAGGTTGGGGCAGGGTGTGAAGTCTCCGTCGGATTCTATTTCGACAAACTGGATTTTCTTGCCGTCAATAGTTTTTTCACTTATTGCCGTAACACAACCCGAAACGCCGGAATGAATTGGGGCGCTGACAAAAGCGTCGCTTTCGCCTAACTTTGTGCCGACAAACACCTTATCGCCCACACTCACCAGCACACTGCAGGGGGCGCCGATATTCTGAAGCATCGGTACATAAACCTTTTCAGGTTTCATAACAACGCTTTCAATTTCGGCAGTGTTTTTAAAATGCGGGATTTTTGTGCCGCCTTTTAAATTTTTTATAGGCCGCAGAATAGTTTCAAACCTTTCCATCATCAACCTCCGCTGTAAATTTACCATATACACTTTAATAATACTATAAACTACAAAATATTACAAGTATTTACTTTTTAAAAACTATCGTTATTTTCTTGACAAAACAACCTGCTTTTTGTATAATTTGAAATTGAAAACTGATTTCAAATTGGGAAAGAGGAAAATCAATGCCAAAATGTGACGGTTACAAAACAAAACAGCGGGAAGTTATCGAGAAGGTTTTCGCCTTAAGCGGTGGTCACGTAACGGTAGACAGCCTTTTGGAAAAGCTTAACAAAAAGGGTGAAAGTGTGGGAAGGACCACCGTTTACAGAACCCTAGAAAAGCTGGAAAGTGAAGGTAAAGCGAGGAAATATATATCGTCGCCGGGGGAGAGTGCTTGTTATCAGTACATCTCAAAAGCCCACCAATGCTCTGAGCATTTTCATCTTAAATGCGAGAGCTGCGGCAGACTTATTCATATTGAATGTGTGCATATAACAGAGCTTTCAAAGCATATAAGTGATACACATAATTTCAAGGTGAATAACCTAAAAACAGTGCTTTACGGTGTATGTGAGGAATGTGCTGTAAAATGAAAAGAATTTTAGCAATAGTTTTGTGCCTTTTTTGTTTGTGTTCTTGTGGGACAAACAAACCTTCACAAAATGATAAATTAGAAATTGTAACCACCATTTTTCCCATATATGATTTTGTAAGAGCAGTAGGTGGGGAGGAGGTCAGTATCACACTGCTTATTGACCCCGGCACCGAGGTTCATTCGTTTGACCCGAAACCTTCGGATATAAAGGCGATATATAATTCGGATTTGTTTATTTATACCGGCGGGGAATCGGACGAATGGGTAAACAGAATTTTGGGTGACAAGCAACTTGATACCCTTAAAATGATGGAATATGTCGACACGCTTGATGAGCATAAACATAGCCACGAGCATGGACATGATGAACACATCTGGACCAGCGCCGAAAATGCAATTTTGATGTTGGAAGGTATATGTAAGGCGTTAGTTGAAAAGGACCCGAAAAACGCTGAAGGTTACAAAGGCAGGTGCCAAAGCTATATAGACAAAATCGAGGTCGTAAACAGTCAAATTAAAGATGTGGTAAATTCTTCGAAGGAGAAGTTTATCCTTGTTGCTGATCGTTTTCCTTTTATTTATTTTACCGAGCTTTACGGTATAGAGTATGAAGCGGCATTCGGCGGCTGTGCTGTGAGCACCGATATCAGTATAAAAACTATGTCAAGGTTAGTTGAGACTTGTCGGCAAAGGAATCTGGCATACGCCTATTATACAGAGCTTAGCAATAAAAATATCGCAAACGCTCTTGCCGCACAAACGGGAATTAAGCTTTTAGAGCTTCATTCAGCCCATAATGTAACGCTGGAGGATTTTAATAACGGTATTACCTATGTTGATATAATGCGTCGTAATATTGAGGCTTTAAAGGAGGGGATGAACGGATGTCCTTAATCGAGGTAAAAAATTTAAGCGCTTATTATGAAAATAAAGAAATTTTTTCTAATCTTAATTTTAGTGTTTACGAGGGGGATTATCTTTGCATAATCGGTGAAAACGGCTCGGGTAAAACCACCCTGATGCGTCTTTTGTTAGGCTTTAAGGTCAAGAAAAGCGGAAGCATTATTTTAAGAGGTGTTACACGCAAGGAGATCGGATATCTTCCTCAAAAGACTGAAACTCAAAGGGATTTTCCTGCGAGTGTAAATGAGATTATTATGTCGGGATTTTCCTCTAAAAGCTTTTTTGGTATAAGGTACAGCAAGGCTCAAAAGGAAAAGGCTCTGAAGAATATGGAGCTGCTCGAAATTGGTGAGCTTAAAAATCGTTCCTTTAAAGAGCTTTCAGGCGGTCAGCAGCAAAAGGTGCTTTTGTGCAGAAGCCTTTGTGCTACAAGCAAGGCGATACTTATGGACGAGCCTGTAACGGGTCTCGATAGCGCATCAAGGGAGGAATTTTATGCCCTTATTCGTAAGCTTAATCTTTCCGGGATAGCTGTAATAATGATTTCCCACGATATAAATAAAGCCTTAGTTGAGGGAAAAAATATTTTGCACATATCAGAAAACGGCTATTTTTACGGTAAAACGATAGACTATCTTGAAAGCGGCTTTGGGGGTGCAAAATGATGGATTATATAGCAGAAATATTCTCATATCCCTTTGCTGTAAGAGCAATAATAGTGGGCTCATTGGTGTCGCTATGCGCAGCCCTTTTAGGCATAAATCTTGTGCTCAAACGCTTTTCTATGTTGGGGGACGGTCTTTCTCATGTATCCTTCGGTGCCGCCGCCATAGCTTTAGCGGCAGGGGTAGCCCCCCTCAAACTCTCAATACCCATAGTAATTATTGCGGCGTTTTTGCTTTTAAGACTGGGGCGTAAGGCAAACGGCGACGCTGCGATAGCGATGGTATCGAGCAGCGCTCTAGCAATAGGAATAATAGTTGCAACTATGACAACGGGTATGAATACCGACATAAATAATTATATGTTCGGCAGTGTACTTGCTATGAGCAAGGGCGATGTCTATATAGCGGTGGCGGTAGCTGTATGTGTAATAATCCTCTTTATACTTTTTTATGAAAAACTTTTCTGTATTTCTTTCGATGAAGAGTTTTCCCGTGCAATAGGGGTGAAGGTAGGCTTTTATAACACTCTCAACGCAATTCTTACAGCCGTAACAATAGTTGTTGCGATGCGTATAATGGGGGCGTTGTTAATTTCAAGTATCATTATTTTTCCGCCGATGAGCGCTATGAAGCTGTGTAAAAAGTATCGTTTGGTAGTCATATTAAGTGCCTGCGTTTCTATTTTTGCGTTTTTGATGGGAATTTTCCTTTCCTTTTTCTACGATATGCCGGTAGCAGCAGCAGTAGTGGCAACAAAACATATTATATTCATTGTGTTTAGTATAATTTCGAAGATTAAATACAAATAAAAAATGACGACTAAGGAAAATTCCTTGGTCGTCATCTGACTTTTAAAACTTAAATTGTAGCTTCAACAGGGTCTTCAATATCGATATCAGCTACGATAACATTGACCTTTGTCACAGCAGTTCCGGTCATTGTTTGAATCTTATCTTTAACATTAAGCTGAACAGCTTCGGCAACCTCACGCATATTAGAGTCCTTCTTGACACAAATATAAACGCTGATTGAAAGGGCACCGTTGATGCTTTCAATTTTTATTCCCTTGAAAGCGCTTTTTGCCTTAACGACATCTTTAAGATCAATAGCCTTTTTTGAAAGACCCGAAACTCCTTCTACTTCACAGGTTGCGAGCTCTGCCATTTTTTCCAATACATCGGTGCTTACCGAAAGTTGAGTTTTCTTATTCTGCATAGGGCATCCTCCATACATTTCAAAGCTGAGCATAATTTAATATCACAGTTTTGTCGATTTGATAGTATCCAAAGAAAAATTTACATTCTTTTTTAAATATTATACCACAAATTTCAAAAAATACAACTATTTTACAGTAACAATTTTAATATTTGACAGAGAAATATCGGTTTCGGCGGTGACAATATCCTGAATTTGCAGGGTTTGTGCGGTGGTAAGACCGTCCGATTTGACCACTATGTTTATGCTTTTGTCTCCCAGTACAGCTACAGCCTTTTCAAAGCCTTTGGCTTTAAGTAAGGTTTCTATGTTATTGGCTTGTTCTATTTTTGCTGCAAGTTGATTTGTTTTATTTACTGCATCCTGTTTTTCTTCGTCGCTTAAATTATCTGATTTTAGTGTTTCCTCGATAATTTCCTGAGCTTCTTTGATAGAGTTTTCTCTTTCCTTTTTAGCCTCGGCAAAATAGTCGTTTGTGCCAGAAGAGGTCTTCGCCGATGTCTGAACCGCAGTGTCGGTGTTATTATCGACATAGGTAACCTCTCCGAGATATTTCTCAGATGAAGTAAATTTCACATTTAACCAAATAGCAGCCCCCAGTGCTATAACCATAAGACCTGCAATAATATGTCCTTTTGAGAACACTTTTCCTTTTTTCATAGTCAGTTTCCTCCCGCTATATAAACTCGTTGTGATGTTATATCTAGTGCCGCTTTAACGGCATTTTTTATTTTTTCTGCAACTATTTCGTTGTCACCGCCTTTGCATATGATAGCGACCCCTCTTATTTCCGGCATAATTTCAGTAAGCAGCAGTGCTTCTTCACCGCCGTCAGATGTCCTAACCGTAATATAAGACTGGGACTTCTTAGCGCTCGTTTGTTCACTTTTTTCACCGGTTGAGTTTGAAGTATCTGTCTCGTTTATATCAGCATACGAGTATCTGATTCCACTTTCGAGCGTTATGACTACTGTGGCTTTTTTATCTCCTGTGACTCCGTAAACAATATCCGATACTGCCGTCTCAAGCTCCTTCATATATGTATCCATATCCAGTGAGGTCTCGCTCTGTTTTTCGACTTGCGCCTTTTTTGGAAGAAAGGAAGAGACAGCGATAAGCGCTATTCCTATGATACCGATAAGCATAAGTGTTTTTGGGTTTTTAAGTTTTTGTTTTATAAGCTTTAACCTGCTACTCATTTACAACCGTCACCTCATATTCCGAATCGTTTCCTATGATTTTTATAATATCTTCGTGCGGATGTGCGGAATAAACGATGACTTCACTAATAATTATGCTGCCATCTTCCGTTTTATCCGTACAAACCGTTATTTTTGAAAAATCTATCTGTGCATTTTTAAGAGCCTGTTCAAAAGTAAGTCTGGCACCGAGAACAGACATTTGATCAGATGAGTAGGTATTTTGTTGCTTTATCGGGTTAAATTCTATATTTCCGACATATTTTATCAGTGCCGCAAGAGAGGAGACAAGTAACAAAACAAATATGTATTTAACGCTTTTTTCGAGCGCACCTTTTGGACATAATATATAAAGTGTGCCGAGAATTACCGTAATGACGCAAAAAGAAATAATGAAGGAAAGTATGCTGTTCATAATGCTCTACCTGTTGAAATTATAACTGAAAGCGATATTATAAAAAGACCTGCTACCAGTAGTAAAAGTCCTAAAAGTATTGATAACATAGAGTCTACCGCCCTTAACAAATCGCCGATTTTCGATAGCGAAAAGCTGTCCGATAAAGCAGAGCAAAGGCAAATTATAATTCTCCATAATATAAGCTCTGCGACTGTGGGTAAAAGAATGAAAATGATTGCCACAACCCCGTAAATTCCTATGGAAGATTTTAAAAGTCCCATAGACGCAGATACCGTCGCTGCCGCTTCTGCGAGTGCAGTTCCCGTTATAGGTACAGAGGTTCCTATAATAAATTTTGCGGTTTTTGCGGCAACTGTGTCTGCTGCAGAATTTACTGCCGTCTGTATTCCCAGAATCCCTACAAAAATCGTTGAAAAGAGTGAAAATGTCCAAAGGGATATTTTTTTAATTAATTCAGCAGCGGATGAACGGGCAATAAGCGGTGAGATACCCGAACATAAGGAAATCGAAAGATATCCGCCCATAAACGGCATTATAAAAAACGACGATATCATAGACACACTCTCGGTTGCAGTCAGGAGAAGCGTGCTCATAGAAACCGAGGTAACAGCATTTCCCGAAAGGGATACCAGTCCTGCAAAAATGGGTATAAACGCCAACATAAAAATGCAGATACTCTTCATAGAATTGGCAGACGCCGAAACGGTAGAAAAAACATTTGTTGCCACTATTGCGCCGCAGGCGGCTGTGGCTGCAAAGATAGCCGTCTGATTGGCGGCATCTGTGTTACCGAAAGAAGTAATTGCTGCCGTTATAATAATAACGGCAAGAATGGCGCAGCCCGACTTCAAAGGACGCTTTAGCCCGTCAGACAAAAAATTTTTTATGTGTTCGATGACACCCTCGCCGCTAATTTTGTCGACCCATTTTTCGTCACTCGGGTCTATACCCATTTTTTCAAATAAATTTTGGGTTTCAGAGTCTAACGAATTTTTAATTTCTTCTAAATTGAGGGCTTCATATTGTTGAGAATAGTCTGCATTATCGGCTTTACAGGAAAAGGAAAACAGTAACAGAAAAAGGGATATTATCAATATATATTTCTTCATAGTGAAGCAAATTCCAGTGCAATTTCGAGCACATTGAGTATGATCGGGACGGTCAGTATAAAAATGGCACATTTCCCGGCAAACTCAGCCTTAGCCGCAAGTGCCGTTTGTCCTGAATCTCTGCAGGTGTCGGCGGCAAAAGACGATATATAGGCTATACCCAAAGCCTTTAGAGCTGTCAGGAAATATCCCGAAGTAACGCCGCTTTTTTTAAAAATATTTCCAATAGCAGTAATAGAAGGAAAAATTTTATAAATGCAGGTAACAGTTATTGCCGCAACAGCGA
>JAGAZW010000211.1 GCA_017939855.1 Clostridia bacterium
AAAATGAAAATTATAAAAAAATTAATAATAGCGGTATAGATGATTACAAAATTTTACAAGAGAATATTATTGAAACAGAAAATGGAATAAAAATCGAAATTATAATAGAAACAATAGAAAATATAGCTTTACAGGAAAAAATTATTATTGACTCATAAATTGACAATTATATTAATGTTATTGTATAATGTTAGTGTATTGAAAAATGGAGGATAATTTTTTTGGTTGAGCAGATAATTGATATCGAAAGAATAGAACAGCTAGTAAGCCTCTTCGGTAATTTCGATGAAAACATTAAAAGATTAGAAAAACAATATAACGTTAATATTACTTCACATGGCGGAAGCATTAAAATTGTCGGTGAAACCGAAAATGTTTCAAAGACAGCCAGAGCAATTAAATGTCTTGTTATTATGATTAATAACGGAGAAATTATTAATTCTCGTACAATAGACACAGTAATAAATATGGTAGATGACGGTAACGATGATAAAATCATGAAAATTATTGATTCTGACTGTATTTGTGTTACTTCAAAGGGGAAGGCGGTTAAACCAAAAACAATTGGTCAAAAGCATTATGTTGAAGCTATAAAAAACAATATAATAACGATTGGTGTAGGCCCGGCAGGCACAGGTAAAACATATCTTGCAGTAGCTCAGGCGGTAAATACTTTTAGAGAAAAAAAGGTTAACCGCATAATTTTAACTCGTCCTGCAGTTGAAGCCGGTGAAAGATTAGGATTTTTACCGGGAGATTTACAACAGAAGGTTGACCCTTATCTTAGACCTCTTTATGATGCGCTTTTTGATATGCTAGGAGCAGAAAATTTTCAACGATTACAGGAAAGGGGAGACATTGAGGTCGCACCCTTAGCATATATGCGAGGTCGTACTTTAGACGATAGTTTTATCATCCTTGATGAAGCCCAAAATACCACATGTGAACAAATGAAGATGTTTTTAACCAGACTTGGATTTAATTCGAAAATTGTTGTTACTGGCGATATATCTCAGATCGACCTTCCTGACGGTAAACGTTCGGGGTTAAAAGAGGCAGTTAATATTTTAAAGGGAATTGATGATATTGAAATTAAATATTTAACTGCTAAAGATGTTGTAAGACACAGACTCGTACAGGAAGTTATTAAAGCTTATGAAAGAAACGGAGGCTAATCTGATGCCGGTCAAAGTATTAATAACCAATAGACAGCGTAAGATTAAATTACCGCCTGGTACAAGAAAACTTGTTGAAAAAACTTGTACTACAACCTTGAACTATGAAAATTTTAAAGATAACGCTGAAGTTGAAGTAACATTTGTAACTGACGAACAAATTAGAGAATTGAATCGAAATTTCAGAAATATTGATTCAGCGACTGATGTTTTATCGTTTCCGTTAGGCGAAAACGGAGTTTACGATAAAAATCCTTTGAATGATAATCTTATGCTCGGTGATGTTATTATTTCTATTGAACATGCTCTTGCTCAATCAGAACTCTACGGACACTCAATAGAACGAGAAATCGCTTTTTTGACGGTTCATTCAATGCTGCATCTGTTGGGATATGATCATATTGATGAGGGTATCGAGAAAAAGATTATGCGTGAAAAAGAAGAGAAAATTCTATTGAGTATGGGACTTGCTGTATATAATGATTAACGGAGGTAGAAATGGATAAATATTCGGCATTTATAACTATCGTTGGACGACCTAATGTAGGGAAATCCTCTTTAATGAATAAACTTTTGGGTCAGAAGATAGCCATAGTTTCGGACAAGCCTCAAACTACAAGAACAAGAATTATGGGTGTAATTACAGATAGTGATACTCAATATGTATTTATAGATACTCCCGGTTTCCACAAACCACGTAATCTCTTGGGCAATAATATGATTAAAGCTGTAAATAGTGGATTAAGTGACGTGGACGCTATAATATTAGTTGTTGATGCTGCGCCCGGATTTAAATTTGATCCTCAAAATATACCCCCGGCAGAATGTGAGCTCATAGAAAATATTAAAGCAAGAGAACTTCCGGCGATACTTGTTGTAAATAAAATTGATTTACTTGTCAATAAGGAGGAGCTGTTTGGTATTATAACGGCTTATAATTCCTTACATAACTTTGATTGTGTTATTCCGCTGTCAGCAAAAACGGGAAATGGCGTTGATATTCTAAAAAAAGAGCTTTTCAAATATAAAAAACTTGCGCCTCATTTTTTTGCAGAAGATGCAGTGACAGATCAGTCAGAAAAGGTTATAGTTGCAGAGATTATCAGAGAAAAACTTTTAAGGAATTTATCTAAAGAGGTTCCACATGGCATCGCTGTAGATATTGAAAGGTTTTTTGAAAAAGATGATTCAAATTCTCAGCCCTTGTTATGCGTTGAAGCTTTAATCTACTGCGAAAAAGAGTCACATAAGGGAATAATCATTGGAAAGAACGGTGAGACCCTTAAAAAAATTGGAATACATGCTCGTCGTGATATTGAGAATTTTTTTGGTATCAAAGCATCTGTAAAATTATGGGTAAAGGTCAAAGAGGACTGGCGTAACCGTGAAGGACTTATACATACTTTTGGTCTAAGTTTTAAGGATTAAATTTCCTTATATATTATTGTCTTGCTTTGCAAATAATTTTAATATAAAATTTGCGGAGCGATGTAATATGAATAATACAGATAGTGATTGGTTGAAATTTATTATTACCGGTAGTGTTGGTGATTATCTAAAATATTGCGATTCTCGTCGAAAAGAAAACATTTACGGAGGTGCTTCAGATGCGTTTTTCAACAGACGCCCTTGTAATCAAAGAGACGAACGTAGGGGAGCGAGACCGACTTGTAACACTGATGACACGTAATATGGGTGTGATTAGAGCTTATGCAGCAGGTGCTAAGAGTATCAAAAGCAAAAAGGCTGCTGCAACCGGGCTTTTAACATATTCAAATTTTCTTATCGAAAAAAAAGGGGAAAATTACCGTATCAATGAGGCATCTGTTATTAATACTTTCTTTTCATCTGGAACTGATATTGTCACATTATCTATAAGTCATTATTTTTGTGAATTGTGTTTAGTTTTAGGACCGCATGATTCGTCTTCTTCTGAAGAATTCTTAAGACTAATACTCAATTCACTTTCTTTCCTTATTAAAAACAAAAAAAGCCCTCAGCTTATAAAAGCTATTACTGAGCTTCGTATAGCTGCCATATCTGGCTACTGCCCAAATCTGATAGCTTGTGAAGGTTGTGGAAAATTTGAAGATGAAAAAATGTATTTTAAATTTAAAAACGGTATGTTGTTGTGTGACGATTGTGTTACAGATGATGATTTAATTCCTATTGATTTAACTATAATTAAAGCGATGCGACATATAGTTTTTGCTAAGTTTGAAAGACTCTATTCATTTGTTATACCTGATGATGCAGCAAATATTTTATCACAAATAACTGAAAATTACATAAAAATTCAAACCGAGCATTATTTCAAAACTCTAGATTTTTTGAATAGTATAAAATAAAGGAATTGTTTAATGAAGTATTGTATTAAAAAACATTCTCAGCTGCTTGAATTACCAGCAGTGCTAGAAAAATTGTCTGATGAAGCCTGTATGCCTCAAACAAAGCAAAATTGCCTTTTGCTTCAACCGCAATTTAATGAAAAAGATGTTATTGCATCCTTAAATGAAACAGAGGATGCCTATATTCTTATTGCAAAATATTCAGCACCATCCTTTGGGAACTCTTCTGATATTTCTCATATTCTTACTCAATCAAAGCTAGGGGCTTTACTTTCTATAAGTGATTTATTGGAGGTTTCAAAGCTTTTACATATTGTGAACTCTGTAAAAAAATGGCATGATAATTGTTCACTGACGAATGAAAGCTCAATTGATTATATATTTTCTTCTCTTATGCCCAACAAATTTCTTGAAGATAAAATCAATTATGCAATTAAGGATGATCAAATTTCAGATAATGCGTCAACACAATTGTCAGATATTAGACGAAAAATTGCCAACAATAATTCTAAAATACGTGATATACTTGATAAAATCATAAAAGGACCTACATCGAGATATCTGCAAGATGCAATAATTACACAGAGAGACGGCAGATTTGTTGTTCCTGTTAAAGCGGAATACAAAGGCGAGTTTAAAGGTATAGTACATGATACATCATCTACAGGCTCTACCTATTTCATTGAACCGATTAGTGTTGTCGAAACTAACAACGAAATAAGAATTTTGCGAATTAAGGAACAGGAGGAAATAGTCAGAATTCTATCTGAACTTTCAGCAGCTGTTTCCGATTTTTCAGACTCGATTAAATTTTCATATGATAATCTTGTAAAACTTGACCTTGTTTTTGCAAAAGCAAAACTTGGATATAAAATGGGTGCAATTATTCCTAAAATTAATGATAGGGGATACTTGTATTTAAAAAATGCACGACACCCACTAATTTCCACAAAAACAGTAGTTCCCATAACCGTTTCACTAGGCGGAGAATATGACACCCTTGTGATTACAGGACCCAATACCGGCGGAAAAACCGTAACACTTAAAACTATCGGTTTGCTAACAATGATGACAATGTGTGGTATGATGATACCTGTCGATGATACCAGTGAAATTTCGATTTTTAATAGGATTTTTGCTGATATAGGAGACGAACAAAGTATACAGCAATCATTATCAACGTTTTCTTCACATATGGTAAATATTATCTCAATTCTTGATGATTGTGATGAAAATTCTCTTGTTTTGTTTGATGAACTTTGTGCCGGTACCGACCCAGTTGAAGGAGCCGCCCTTGCAAAAGCAATTCTTATAACACTTGCCAATAAATCTGCAAAAACAGTTGCCACTACTCACTATCCGGAGCTTAAATCATATGCACTTGATACCGACAGAGTCGAAAATGCAAGTTGTGAATTTGATGTTACAACCCTTAAACCCACATATAAACTAGTTATCGGTGTTCCCGGAAGAAGTAATGCTTTCGCAATTTCAAAACGTTTAGGTCTGGATAACCAAGTTATTTCTATCGCCGAAAATCAAGTTTCCGAAGACGACTTACGTTTCGAAAGGATTGTTGCGAGTCTTGAAAAAGCTCGTCAGGAAGCGGAGCAAGAAAGAAAAATTGCGGTCAACCTTCGTTCTGAGGCGGCGGCATTAAAAAAGAAAAGTGAAATTTTAGAGCGTGAGTTTAAAATTAAACAGGAAAAAATAATGGAACAAACCAGAGAAAAAGCGATTTCCATTATTGAGGAAGCCCGCTACAAATCTTCACTCATTCTTAATGAATTGGAAGAAGCAAAGAAGATGTTTAATACCGAAAATGCGTCATCCTTGCTTGAAAAGGCACGTATAGGTTATAAAAAGGCTATGCGTGACCTCGAGGAAAGTGCGGACCCTATTGGTCAAAATCAGTCAAACGGAGAAAAACTTATTATGGCGCCCAAAAAGGGCGAGATAGTCATTTTGAATGATTTTAACAAAGATGCCACTGTAATTGATGTCAATGAGTCGAAAAACAAGGTTCAGGTAATGTCCGGTTCGATGAAAATGTGGGTTTCATATGATGAGCTTCGCATAAAGAAAAATAAAAAATCGACACAAATAAGCAAGACACGAAATGTTACGGGTCTTGTCACAAAACAAAATCGTTCTGTGTCAGGCGAGATAGATCTTAGAGGTATGGCTTCAGATGAGGCAATATTAGAACTCGATAAATATATTGACAATTCCGTATTGACCGGAATAACTAATATCACTGTTATTCACGGAAAGGGTACCGGTGTGCTTAGAAAAGCTGTTCAAGCCCATTTAAAATCACATAAAAATGTTAAAACCTTTCGTATTGGCATTTACGGTGAAGGTGAAAATGGTGTAACGATTGCTGAATTAGGATAAAATTTAAACGGAGACTAAAATTAGTCTCCGTTTAAATTTTATTTATATAACATAGCCACCATTTACACCAATTACCTGACCTGTTATGTAATTAGCTTCATCACTGGCAAGAAAATATATTGCGGAAGCAACCTCATCGACTGTACCCATTCTCTCTAAAGGTATATCACTAACAAAATTATTCAGATCCTCAATGGTAATGTTAGAATTCATTGATGTTTCGATAAGACCGGGAGCAACCGCATTAACCGTTATCCCACTGGGAGCCAATTCCTTTGCAAGTGCTTTTGTAAGACCGATAACACCGGCTTTTGCGGCTGAATATGCAACTTCACAAGAAGCACCGACTTGCCCCCAAATTGAAGAAATATTGATAATTTTTCCGGATTTCTGTGAAACCATTGTCGGCACTACAGAACGACAGCAATTAAAAGTGCCCTTTAGGTTAATATCAAAAATTCTGTTTAGTTCAAAATCGTCTGTATCTGTTATCAAGCCTTGATATGAAATACCAGCATTGTTTACAAAAATATCAACAGAACCAAATCGATGTAACGTTTCTTTGACAAGAAGATCTGTTTCAAGACGGTTTGCAACATTAGCTTTAAGACAAACGACGTTGCATCCTCTGGACGACAGTGAGCGAGAGAGTAGGGAGGCAGATTCAAAAGATTCATTGTAATTAATAACAACGTTATAACCTTTTCTTGCAAAAAGAATTGTAGTTGCAGCACCAATTCCCTTAGAAGCACCGGTTATTACAACGGTTTTTTTCATATAAACATCTCCAAATTAATTTATATAATATTATAGCATAAATTTTTAAAAAATTAAACAATTATTTATACTATAATATGTGTTAATAATTTTGCGGATGTCAAGATATTGTGCGGTTTACATAACTAGTTTACATAACAATTTTATTTAAAAAAATAATCGTTGACATATAAATTAATTTGTAGTATAAATATTATGTAGATATTCAATTATTTAATCGGTTGTTTTGTTTTATAGCAACACTTGAAATGCTTTTTTTGGGGTTTTAAGTGCTTGTTTTTTTCTGTATTGAGTTTACATAATTTTACTTAAAATTCTAAATATCGTATCTTGCTTTAAAATTAATTCTAAATAT
>JAGAZW010000212.1 GCA_017939855.1 Clostridia bacterium
ATACACTCGGGTCCGGCTAAGTAATTCCGACAATTAAATGTTCACATTTTTCTTTTGCTGCCATCACGTATTGCAAATGTTCATTATGAAAAATTTGAAAACGCCCGCAGACAACTCCGATTTTCTCCATATTCATTCCCTCAATTCAACAAATTCATTACACTCATTATAAATGCCCAAAAAATAATTGTCAATTGCTGAATTTTCTTGACAAACGACGCTTAAATATATATAATAATATGGCTGACCAATTATTAATAACTGTTTATATTATATGTCGAGGCGTGGCTCAGTTTGGTAGCTTTGAGCTTGAGCGCATCCTGCGGATGATTAAGCGAAAGCGAAAAGGCGCAGCGGTCGACAAGTGAGAAACGGCAGTTTCGAGTCGTCGGGTACCGCAAGAGTAAGCGGAGTAGCAGCGCGAAGATATTGTCAGCACAATTTAACTAAAAATTTAATATTATATGTCGAGGCGTGGCTCAGTTTGGTAGAGCGCTGCGTTCGGGACTCAATCACCGTTCTCGGTGTAGAATTTTCGAGAAGAGCCGAAAACCCCCACAAACACTGACTTTTTCGGCTCTCCCGAATGTCGAAAAATCATCAATTTCTCGGTCTGACCACATGTTTGACCACTTACAAAAAAATCTAATATTTTTACCATTTCGAGGTGTAGCGAAGGTGGTATCGCGCATCGTTCGGGACGATGAGATCGCAGGTTCGAGTCCTGTCACTTCGACCAAAAATCCGTGTTTCCACTATGGGAGACACGGATTTTTTATGCCTTAGGTATCCAACAATTCGGTTGCAATGCTGTCGACAAAGTCATCACTATTGCCAAGCTTTGGTGCTTCAAAACGGAGCATTTATTATTTATATTTAATTTCGTAATTAGTACCTGTTATTCCGGCAACAACTCCCCTATTTATAAGGGCTTCATTTTCAACATGTGCAATTATCCATTTGTTTTTGCGGAATAATAATTTTTCTTCAGTCTCTACAGTAAGGTTTGTATTCGTATCCTTCGGCAAGCCAACCACACAGCCAAAACCGCTACTCTCTACCTCACAAGGACAAAAATGAAGTGTAGTAGAATAAACCTCAACAGCCGTACCTGCAGGAAGATAAAACGCTTTAAACTTAGAAGAATCGATCATACCGTTTTGAATATCCCAAACATGTCCAAGAATTAAAACCAAGGGCGTTACCGCAATGTTAATTTCACTGGAGAAATGCCATTCGGTAGTGTTCATAAGGTTATTATGTCCCCAACAATATCCCACCTGTGTAGGCAAAGTGCCAAAATAGTTAGTTTCAATATCACTAGCTATTTTAAGAGTTTTAAATTCCTCTTGTGAAGGAACATATAAAGAACCGCTTTCAGGATTTTGAATTTTCTTAGCGACCTCTATAATTTCAGTTGTATCGAGATTATTTATTATTTTACCATAGGAAGCAAATTCTCTATCGCTAACATCATAAAATTCGATTTCGGGATTTAATGTCTTTAATTTTTCTAACATTTTGCTCACCCTTAGTTAATTGTTTTATCCAAGCTTAAGCCGGGAATATATTTGCAAAACTCTTCCAATTCATTCAAATAATCCCCTTCAATTTCAATGAAGTGGTGAATGTACGGTCCCTGCATTAAGCGGTTTTCAATTTTTGGTAAATCTTTAAACTCGCCCCAGATATATGTACCGCTGGTTTTTGGGCCTTCAGTGGTATTGCACATAACAGGCAATAACATATAATTGCCGCTTTCCTGGTCAATACGAGCAACGGTATAGGTGCCGTCCTTACCTCTGAACCATTCACGCTGATTAACAAGGCAAGCTTCACAGTCGTCCGCCTTTTGAGAAAGTGGGAACTGTCCGCAATGCCACAAAAGCTCAGCATTCTTTTTCTCGGGGTGTCTTACCGTAAACTCACCAAAAAGGGGCTTGCCCTCACCTAATGTTGCAGCCTTTAAAACTGCCATTGTCATTGCGGAATGTATATCGCTTTCACAAGCAATCATATATCCCAAATCATTCAAAGCACCAAATACTGCACAGGGTGCTAAGCCGTTGAACATTATGGGGGTTGCAGTCCAGCATTCAGCCGCCATAATATCCAATTCAAATTCATGGAACAAATTCTTATACATTACCGCCATAGTTGCCATGCCTTCAACATACTGGGGTGTTTGTTCATCCATTTTATAATTCGAATTAAAATACTCTATAAACTGTGCAATTTCTTCCTTACAGTTTTCGGCTGTTTGCTTCATTCTCTGCTCTACAACAGCAAAATTAATTGTCACAATTCTAATACCGAATTTTTCCAAAAGCTCGCTTTCGTTATATATAACTGAATAGAACGGTGCAGGACGGGTACCAACCTGACCAATACGCATACCCTTAAAGTTTTTAACCATGCAGGCTACACGAATAAACTGTGTAAAGCCTGTTTTAAAATCTTCAGAATCTACCCTGCAGCTAGGAATATTAGAGAACGGCACACGTAAACGCTGTAACTGACGTGACACACCAAATATACCGCATTGTGAGTCGGTTGTTCTTGTACCGTCTTCGCTGTATTCTTCATCAAGCGGTGCCCACAAAAGCACAGGCTTACCTAATGCCAATGCAATATCCCCTGCTGCTTCCTCGTTACCAAAGTTGCAGTTGATAATAACGACTGCATCTACATTCTCGTTTTTCATACGTTCAATCGCTTGTTTAGCAGATGCATTATCAAAAATAAGATTTCCAATACCCAAACCCTTGGTATCAACAAACTCTACGTTATCATCAGTAAATTTATTTTCTATGTATGCAACGATTTCCTTTTCCCTTTCTTGCGGAGAATGCCAGTTCCAGCTAGCACCTCTTGGACGGTCAGTAGTATTTCGGCGCATAGCCACAAGACCAATTTTTACTTTGTAATCAAACATACTATAATTCCTCCTATAATGTGAAAATTTTAGTGTTGTTTTGTTTATTTACTATATGTTTTTAACTTCCGTCTGTGTTTCAATAAAAGCCGAAAGCGGTAAATCAGGATTAGAACCCACTGATATTTTTACCTTACCCTCTTCTACCTCATACCTGTTTCTTGACGAATATATTTTGAGTTCATCAAACCCAAGCTTAAATTCAACTGTTTTAGTTTCATTCGGGTCTAAAAGAACCTTTTTAAAACCTTTAAGTTCTTTGCCACGTCTTCTCACCGAATTGCCGTAGCCCCTTATATAAAGCTGAACCGTTTCTGCACCTTTAATATCAGAAATGTTTTTAACAGTTACATAAATTCTAAATTCATTTTTCTTTATTTTTTCAACACCAATGTTTTGATATTCAAACTTTGAATATGACAAACCGTACCCAAATGGGTGCAAAACTCTTTGAGGATAATCGGTGTATGTATTGCTTGTGCAAGAACTATCAACATCTACTGTATCCTCACCCACACGGTTATAATAACATGGTAAGCAATTAGAAGAATACGGTATTGATACCGAAAGTTTACCTGATGGGTTTACTTTTCCAAGCAATATATCTACTATAGCCTGGGCACCCTGCTGTCCCGGGTACCATGCAGTAATAAATGCGTCACAAAGTTCTTCCGCCCTTGTTATTTCATAAGGACGCCC
>JAGAZW010000213.1 GCA_017939855.1 Clostridia bacterium
GATATATGGAATCTGCGGCGTCTGGTATTCTTGCCGGAATAAATGCAGTGAGATTGCTTAAAAACCAAGAGACGTTAATTTTGCCGAGATTTTCTATGATAGGAGCCTTGTTAAATTATATATGTGACCAATCGGTCTCAAATTTTCAACCTATGGGGGCGAATTTTGGTATTTTGCCTTCGCTCGACACTCATATCAAAGATAAAAAAGAGAGATATGCTGCCCTCGCAAATCGCTCATTAGCCTGGTTTGATAAAAATTTATAAGGAGAAAATTATGAGAATTGCAGTAGACGCCTTTGGCGGTGATAATGCCCCACTTGCAATAATTAAGGGTGCAGCGGCGGCTTCAAAGGAATTCAATGTGGATATTACCTTAACGGGTAAAAAAGAGATTATTGAAAACATCATCAATGATAAGCAGATAGAATTTTCTGGTAATTTAAAAATCATACATACCGAAGATGTCATCACTATGCATGATGACCCAACTACAATTATAAAGTCAAACTCCAATTCATCAATGGCTCTTGCATTTAAAGAGGTTGCAAATGGCGAAGCAGACGCCTTTGTGTCGGCAGGATCCACTGGTGCTGTTGTTGTGGGCGGTACTCTTATTATTAAAAGAATTAAAGGAATTAAAAGGCCGGCATTAGGTGGGCTGATTCCTTCTCCTGATGGTCATTATATGCTTATGGATATGGGCGCTAATTCAGAATGCAGACCAGAAATGCTTTGTCAGTTTGGCATTATGTCAAGTGTATATCTTGAGAAGGTCGAGGGTGTTAATTCACCTAAAATAGGGTTGCTTAATATTGGCACAGAAGACACCAAAGGAGACGAATTAAGACGTGAATCCTATAAGCTTTTAAGCGAAGCTCCGATTAACTTTGTAGGCAATGTAGAATCAAGAGAGATGCCAAAAGGTGTTTGCGACGGAATTATAACAGATGGATTTACCGGAAATATTGCTTTAAAGCTTATTGAGGGAACTTCTACAACATTTTTTAAACTTATAAAACAAAAACTTTATAAAAATGCTATAAATAAATTTGCAGCTCTTATACTCAAAAAGGATTTATATTCTTTAAAAAGTATGATGGATAGCTCAGAAGTTGGCGGTGCGCCATTACTTGGAGTTTTAAAACCTGTTATAAAAGCTCATGGTTCTTCTGATGCAAAAGCCATTAAAAACGCTATTCGTCAGGCTATTATCTTTACTGAAAAGGATGTTATTGGCACTATTTCAAAAAACATCTGATTAAGGAGGTTTATATGAAGGACCTTGAACTTTCTCTTGAATACAAATTTAATAATATTAACTTACTAAAAAACGCTCTCACTCATTCTTCTTATTCGAATGAGTTCAGAGCAGGACTTTCTTCAAACGAAAGACTTGAATTTTTAGGCGATTCCGTACTTTCGGTAATTGTATCTAGTTATATTTACAATAACTATAAAAACTTGCCCGAAGGAGATTTAACAAAACTCAGAGCTTCTTTGGTTTGTGAAAAAGCTTTGTGTGGGTTTGCAAGACAACTTAACCTTGGAAATTTTCTTTATTTGGGTAAAGGAGAAGAAAGAGGCGGAGGAAGGCAAAGAGATTCAATACTTGCCGATGCTTTTGAGGCCGTAATCGCAGCAATATATCTTGACGGCGGACTAGATGCGGCAGAAAAACATATAATGAGATTTATTCTTCCCGAAATCGGACATATAAATGATGACGGGTTTAAGGACTATAAAACTGCTTTGCAAGAAATTATTCAAAGAAATCCCGAAGAAAGTGTTACCTATATTTTGACA
>JAGAZW010000214.1 GCA_017939855.1 Clostridia bacterium
AATCAACCAAAGATCCTGCTTAATAAGCAGTCAGTAATTTGTGCGGAACTCATACCGATGCTTATGCATCGGATACATAAATTTCGACAAAATATGGCATTGTTGAAAATACACTTGTTTTCGGCGAAAAAGTGTGCTACAATAATTATGAAAAAGCGAAAAGAGGTGTATTTTATGGGGTGGCTCCGAAATAATTTTGAGATAGACAAATGGACCGAAATATTAATCGACAACGATAAAATTGAAAGTGACAATGATGGAAACTATTTGATTAATGTTGCCTATCGTCGAGTGTCGACAGATAAACAGGCTGAGGAAGGCTATGGTTTAGATGTTCAAAGAAATGATATTATCCGTCACTGTGAATATGCACAACTTAATAACTGTATTTTGTTTACTGATGATGGCGTAACAGGTACTACCATGGATCGTCCCGGTCTTAACCATTTCATTGAGCTTGTTGAAAGGTTTAATCAAGGACGGTCAAAGTTTAAAATTAATAGTTTTATTGTTCCGAGAATCGACCGACTTTCTCGTTCGCTTTTGGGAACCCTTCAGTTTATACAAGACTATATTGTTGAAAGTAAAGATAGCAAAAATAGTATGGTTAATACCAATACATATGACATCAACTTTATAAGTATTGGTGAACCGTTTGTTAGTGTAGACCGAAAGAATCCTACCTCTAAACTTATGCTCGTTCTTTTTGCAGGTCTTGCAGAATATGACCGTGATCAGATTGTACTTAAAATGCAACGTGGTCGAGAAGAGCGTATTAAGTCTGGCAAACCTATGGGTGGCGGAAATCAGCCCTTTGGTTATAAGTATAATCGTGAAACCGGCAATTACGATGTTGTACCTGAAGAAAAAGAAAAGGTACAAGAAATTTTCCGTTTATATGTTGAGGAAAAAATGCCTCCGGCAAAAATTGCAGATTTACTTGGCTTTAAGGGCGAAAGAATAGTTGTTCAAATTCTTAAACGCCGCACTTCTCTCGGTTATCTAACTTTTAAGGGTAAAGAATATGCAGGTAATCACGAACCTCTTATTAGTGAAAAAATATTTTATGAGGCTCAAGAAGAAATGCAACGACGAAGCATTGTGCATACCAAGTCACAATATCTTTTAAGTGGTCTTCTGGTTTGTGGTGACTGCGGCGCTAAAATGCGATATCAAAAGTGGGGCAAAAGTGTGAAAATTGTTTGCTATTCTCAACAGAAAACAAAGAAGTATTTAATAAAAGATCCCGATTGTCAAAATCTAAAATACTACGCAGATGATATCGAAGAAGCTGTAATTGGAGAACTTTTCCGTGTGGCATATCTTAACAACAAATCGGTAAAACATACAGTTTCGCAGTATGAAGTGGTAGAAAATCTTAAATTAAATCTTCGCCGTAAACAAGACGAAATTAAACGTCTTTACAATGTATATGCTGAGAAAGGAAACGAACAGCTTCTTGAAGTAATTACCGAGCGCGAAAAAGAAATCGAACGACTTCAACAAACTATTGAGGACGAAAATAAAAAATCTTCTATCACATATAGATTGGAACGCTCAAGAGAACTTCTGCGTGATTTGGAAAACTCTTGGTCAGGTATGACTATGGAAGACAAAAAGAGTATTTGCAATCATATTATCGACCAAATTATCATCAGTGGTGCAAGTGGCAAACCAAGTATAACTGTGAAATTTAATTTACAAGAATTTCTTTTGGATGAGTCAACAAAAGCCTAACTTTGATTTTACCCAATTATTCCCAGTTGACTGAGTAAGCCTTAAAAAGTATAATATTCATAATAGGAATTTTGAAACATTAACAGGATGGACAATAGTTCATCCTTAATGTATAATATGATTTCGACATTCTATAACCGTTCCAATGATAATCGGCGAAATAAGGCGATATTTAAGGGATAATAATTCTATAAGAGTAAGTCGTTCAATTAAGGACACGGCATATAAAGCAATGCAGGTAAAGGAAAAACTAACAGCAAAAACAGGAAAGGAACCACAAGTGCAGGAAATTGCAAATGAGCTAAAATTACCCGTTGAAGACATTGTAATAGCGCTTGAAAGTGTGGTAAGTCCAATTTCGCTTTATGACCCCGTTTATTCCGACGGGGGCGATACAATTTACGTTTTAGACCAAGTGGGCGACAAAAACGACGATAATAATTGGCTAAGCGAAATTGCTTTTAAGGAGGCAATTAAAAATTTAAGCGACCGTGAAAAGCATATTTTGTCCTTACGCTTTATGCAGGGAAAAACACAAATGGAAGTGTCCGAGGAAATTGGTATTTCACAAGCGCAGGTTTCCCGTCTTGAAAAGGGTGCGCTTCAAAAAATAAGAGAATGAAAAAGCGCCGTTTTAAACGGCGCTTTAAATTATTCGGTCGTTACGTTTTCAACTACGACTTCTTCGCTAATCTCAACTGTGTTTTTAGGCTTCTTCTTTAAGTCTGCAAGCTTAAACGAAGCGGCCGTAAAGCCGATTAATAAAACAAAGCGGTTAAAAATGCTCATTAAATTAGTAATAA
>JAGAZW010000215.1 GCA_017939855.1 Clostridia bacterium
ACTTAAGAAGATTGTTATCAATCAGGGTTTAGGTATGGCTGTTGCTGACAAGAAGATTATTGAAGTTGCAATCAATGAAATGACAGCTATCACAGGTCAAAAGGCTGTAGCTACCATTTCTCGTAAAGATATCGCAAATTTTAAGTTACGTAAAAAAATGCCGATTGGTGTTATGGTAACTTTGCGTCGTGAAAGAATGTACGAATTCTTGGAGAAACTCGTTCGTGTAGCTCTTCCTCGTATTCGTGACTTCAAAGGTATCGAAAGTAAGTTTGATGGTAAAGGTAACTATACCCTTGGTATTCAGGAACAAATCATTTTTCCTGAAATAAATATCGATAGTATTACAAGAATTCTCGGAATGAATATTACCTTTGTAACCTCTGCGGAAACAGATGAAGAAGGTTATGCATTGCTGAAGGAATTCGGTTTACCTTTTAAAAACGCTAAAAAAGACTAATAGATATGGCAAAGGAATCAATGAAAGCACGTGAAGTAAAGCGTGCTAAATTAGTAGCCAAATACGCCGAGAAAAGAGCTGCTTTGAAGCAAATCGTAAGAACAGGTGATCCTGCTGATGCTTTTGAAGCTGCACAAAAGTTGCAAGAGTTGCCAAAGAATTCTAATCCGATTCGTATGCATAACCGTTGCAAACTGACTGGCCGTCCTAAGGGTTATATTCGCCAATTTGGAATTTCGAGAATTCAATTCCGTGAAATGGCATCTAATGGACTGATACCGGGCGTAAAAAAAGCAAGCTGGTAATTATTGTTTAAATATTGTCAGGGTAGTCCTGATTAATTTAATTTATTTTTTATATGACTGATCCAATAGCAGATTATTTAACGAGGTTGCGGAACGCAATTAGTGCAAAGCACAGAGTTGTTGAAGTTCCCGCTTCGAATTTGAAAAAAGAAATCACTAAGATTCTTTTTGAGAAAGGCTACATTCTTAACTATAAGTTTGTAGAAGATGGTCCTCAAGGAACTATTAAGGTTGCCTTGAAATATGATTCTGTTAACAAAGTTAACGCAATCAAAAAGTTAGAAAGAGTATCTTCTCCGGGTATGCGTAAGTATACTGGATATAAAGATATGCCGCGTGTTATTAATGGGTTGGGTATTGCTATAATATCTACTTCCAAAGGTGTAATGACTAACAAAGAGGCTGCAGAACTGAAGATCGGTGGTGAAGTCTTGTGTTATGTATATTAATTTAGGAGGAATTAGCAATGTCAAGAATAGGAAAATTACCCATTAGTATCCCAGCTGGAGTGACAGTCACTCTTAAGGATAATGTGGTTACCGTAAAGGGACCCAAAGGCGAAATGAGCCAATATGTGAATCCTGCTATCAATGTTGCCATTGAAGACGGACACGTAACTTTAACAGAAAACGATAAAGAAATGCTTGATAACCCGAAGCAGAAACATGCTTTCCACGGTTTGTATCGTTCTTTGGTTCATAACATGGTTGTGGGCGTATCTGAAGGATACAAAAAAGAGTTGGAACTTGTCGGTGTAGGTTACCGTGCACAAAGTCAAGGTCAAGTGCTTGAACTTTCGCTCGGTTATTCTCACGCCATCTTTTTGAGACTTCCTGCCGAAATAAAGGTAGAAGCAAAATCAGAGAGAAATAAAAACCCGTTGATTATTCTCGAATCGTGCGACAAACAACTGATCGGCCAAGTATGCGCCAAAATCCGTTCGTTCCGCAAACCTGAACCTTACAAGGGTAAAGGTATCAAGTTCGTTGGTGAGGTAATCCGCAGAAAATCGGGTAAATCGGCAGGCGCCAAATAATCATTAAACAGGTATTATCATGACAACGAAGATAGAAAGAAGAATTAAAATCAAAACCCGTATACGTGGTAAAATATCCGGTACGGCCGAGCGTCCTCGTATGACGGTGTTTAGAAGTAATAAGCAAATATATGTGCAATTGGTCGACGACCTTGCCGGGAAAACGCTTGCCGCAGCCTCTTCGAGGGGTATGGAAGCCGCTCCTAAAAAAGAGTTGGCTGCAAAAGTGGGACAGGAAATCGCCAAGAAAGCACAGGAAGCCGGTATTACCTCGGTTGTTTTTGACCGCAACGGTTACCTGTATCATGGGAGAGTAAAAGAATTAGCTGATGCTGCCCGCAATGGCGGCCTTAAATTTTAATCGTCATGACAGGAAAAAATAATAGAGTAAAGTCAACAAATGACATTGAGTTGAAAGACCGTTTGGTTGCTATCAACCGTGTAACGAAAGTGACCAAGGGTGGTCGTACTTTCAGCTTTTCGGCAATTGTTGTGGTAGGTAACGAAGCCGGTATCGTAGGCTGGGGCTTGGGTAAGGCGA
>JAGAZW010000216.1 GCA_017939855.1 Clostridia bacterium
ATAATTATTCAAAATAATTATAATATATATCTTATAAAAAATAAAGTATTTTATTATGCTTTTGAAATTTTTCTTGATAAAGCGAGTGTTTGGTTATATAATTAGTTAGACAATTCACTTTATAAGGATGATAAAATTATGAAAACAAAGTATTCAGTGGCGCTTGAGCGTATTATAAACGAATTTCATCTTGAAACTCTTTATATGCCCTGTGATCCAAAGGATATATCGGTATCAACCACCGAAATTAACCGTCCCGGTTTGCAAATGGCAGGTTATTATGAGTTTTTTGATGCTGACCGTATTCAGATTTTCGGAAAATCCGAGCAAAGCTTTTTAGATAGATTTACAGAGGAAAAAGCCGAGCAGAGATTAAGAGACTTTTTCTCTAAAAAGCCGTCTGCGGTTGTTATAGCAAGAAATCTCAAAGTGGGAGAAATGTATATAAACACTGCAAAGGAATATGGCGTTCCTCTGCTTCGCACAGCAGATTCAACCTCTGATTTCACATCGGCTCTCATTGCCTTTTTAAATCTTCATTTAGCTCCGAGAGTAACCCGTCACGGCGTTTTGGTTGAGGTTTACGGTGAGGGTATATTGTTACTTGGTGAAAGCGGTGTCGGTAAGAGCGAAACGGCTATTGAGCTTGTAAAGCGTGGTCACCGTCTTATTGCTGACGATGCGGTTGAAATTCGCAAGGTATCAAATAAATCCCTCGTTGGTACAGCCCCCGATAATATAAGGCATTTTATCGAGCTTCGAGGAATAGGCATTATTAATGCCAGCCGTATTTTCGGTGCAGGTGCTGTTAAGCTTACCGAAAAAATAGATTTGGTTATAAATATCGAGCCCTGGGATGTCAATAAGGTTTATGACAGAATGGGACTTGAAAGTCAGACTACCGAAATACTTGATTTAAATATTCCGTCACTTACAATTCCCGTTAAACCGGGAAGAAATTTGGCGGTTATAATTGAGGTTGCAGCAATGAACAGCCGTCAGAAAAAACTGGGCTACAATGCGGCTGAGGATTTACTGCAGAAGCTGGGTATGATGGATGATACCCCTGCACCCACAGTTGAAAAAAATGTAGAACCGTTTTAGCTAGGAGAATAATTAATGTACAGACTTGGTATTGATTTAGGCGGCACAAATATAGTTGCCGGTGTTGTTGATGAAAATTATAAAATTATAGCAGTAGGCAAGCGCAAAACCAACACGCCAAGAAGCGCTGAAAGTATTGTTGACGATATGGCAGCCGCAACCTTTGAAGCTATAGAAAAGGCAGGACTTAAGATAGATGATATAAAGTCCTTTGGTGTGGGAACTCCCGGCTCAATAGACCCTCAGACGGGAATAATTCCGTATTCAAACAATCTTGGCTTTGTGAATTTGCCAATAGTAGATATGCTTGAAGAGAGAACGGGCAAAAAATTCTATATTGAAAACGATGCCAACGCGGCGGCATACGGAGAGTATATCGCAGGAGCAGGCAAGGGAGCACAAAACTTTATTGCCATAACCTTAGGTACCGGCGTTGGCGGCGGAGTTATTATAGACGGCAAGATATATACAGGCTCAAATTATGCCGGCGGAGAATTAGGACACACCGTTATTAATATGGATGGTGAATATTGCACCTGCGGAAGAAACG
>JAGAZW010000217.1 GCA_017939855.1 Clostridia bacterium
CTCAAGATGTATGGATAAAAAGAGCGATGGCAAATCTTTTTCCACAAGGGCTTCCGGAATGTGCTAAGAATCATCCCGGTATTGTCCAGCAATACATTTTTTATTATTCTCGCAGTGGAAATCTTGAGCTATAATTTTTTAGTTGATATAACTCAATAAGTATTAAGTGAACGGATAGGAAAATAACATTTCCTTAATTTCATTTTCAGATTTATACATAACTGTATATTCATCTTCGCAAACACCACGCATAAGGGACAGTTCTTTATGCTCAGTGCTGACATCTATGTTTATTTTGCATTCTTTTTCCCTAAAGGCTTTTGCTTCGTAAAAGCCTATTTTTTTATAAAAATCAATAATCTGTTCATTTTTAGGCTTTACAAAATATGCAGCTTTTTTATCTAAAGAACCATTCAACAGTCTTTTAATATATCCCTTACCTTGCCGATCTTTGTCGGTAGCCAAGCCATATAGATAATACGCTGTTTCCACTCTGCCGTTTATGATAATGTTACAGGGAATTTTGAAGAGCATAGAAACAATTTCGCCTTTAATCTTCAGATATTCACAGCAATCAAAAAAAAGATTAAATAATCTATCAACAAACTCTTCATTTTCATCAAAAAACTGAACAAAAATTTCCTTGCATTTTACTTTTTCCTTTTCACTAATTTCATTTCGTTTTTTACAAATAATTCTGTACAAGAACGCCCCTATCCCGCTTATTATTATAGTTATAGCAAAAACAATTATAGCATCTGTATATTTTTTAACACCCAAAGCATTTCCGCCGATGGTGGAAGTAATTATTGAGGGAATTCTTGCGAAAATAGAAATAAAAGCCCAAACTTGCCACTTCATATTAGTGAGTCCGACAAAATATGCTATTAAATCCTTCGGAGTTCCCGGAAGAAAGAACAAAACAAAAACAATAACATTAAGCCGCCTGGTTTTTTGTAAAAACTTCAAAGAACGGATTTTTTCTATCGAAAAAAATAACTCAATTAGTCTTACACCAATAGTTCTGACAAGTGCAAAAACCAACATACTACCCGCTGCCATACCTATTATACACAATAAACTACCCTCAATGGCGCCAAAAGCATACCCTGCACCAATCTCGATCGGCTCTCCTGGAATTATCGCTAGAACTACCTGCACAATGACAATTCCTAAAAAGATGATTCTTCCCCATATTCCGCTTTTATCTACCCATTGTTGAAATTTTTCAGGCTCGTCCACGAACTGTATTATAGGTTTGCCTATAAGAATACATAGCAGTATTGCAAAAAGCACAAACAAAATTAAAATAACAGTTGTAAATATTTTTTTATGCTTTACAAACACACTTTGCTCACCGTCGGTTCTCATACTCTTCCCTTTCAAATTGTGAAGTATACTAACATAATGCAACAATTTTTTTAATTAGTCAAGGAAAATTTAAATAATTGAAATGTTACATTTTTTATGATAAAATATTTCAAACGGATGTATAAATTGGAGAAAGAGTTATGAAGCATGAAATTTTGTTATCAGCGCCTCCGATAATAAGGGATTTTTTGACATATAGTGAAACAATAAAAGGTAAATCATCACGTTCTGTCGACGAGTATTTCCTTGATTTGCAAACTTTTTTCAGATATCTGCTTTTAATTCGTGCAATGGTAGACAAAAAAACAGCATTTGAAGAAATCAGTATTGATGCTGTAGACCTAAATCTTATCAAGTCGGTAACAATATCAGATTTATATTCATTTATTGTATTTTGCAAAGACGAAAGAGCAAATAACGCCGCTACGAGAGCTAGAAAGACATCTACATTACGTATTTTTTTTAAATATCTTACTTCGCAGGTTCATCTTCTCGAAGTAAATCCGGCCGAGATGTTAGACTCCCCAAAAGTAAAACAGTCACTTCCTAAACATCTTTCTTTAGAAGATGCCCTGCAACTTTTAAAAAGTGTTGAAGGAAATAATAAAGAACGCGATTACTGCATTTTGGTGCTTTTTCTTAATTGCGGTATGCGACTTTCTGAGCTATGTGGAATAAACCTTTCTGACATACGTAGTGACGGAACCTTAAGGCTGCTGGGAAAAGGCAACAAAGAACGTATAGTATACTTAAATGATGCCTGTAAAGATGCTATCTCGTCATACCTATCAGTTCGCCCTAATGATGACATTGTTTTTACCGACCGCAACGCACTTTTTATTAGCCGTAACCGTAGAAGGATAAGCAATAAAACCGTTCAACATATTGTTAAAACATATCTTGAAAAAGCGGGACTTGGCGATCAGGGCCTTTCGACTCACAAACTTCGTCACACTGCTGCTACCCTTATGTATCAACACGGCAATGTTGATATACGTGTACTTAAGGATATTTTAGGACATTCAAATCTTGGAACTACCCAAATTTATACACACATTTCGAACATACAGATTAAAAACGCTATTGAATCAAACCCGCTTTCAAATGTTACAGCCGACAAAAAGGACTGACCTGATGGTCAGTCCTTTTTATCTAGTTCATCGGCACTAAAATCATCGTATCATTTTCTAATGTTTCATCATTTAAATCATTAATCTGCTTTATTTCTTTTATTGATGCACAATATTTTCTTGCAATTTCCCATACAGATTCACCACTCGTTGCAAAATAAATTGTCATAGCACTATGACTTTTGCTTTCAATTGGTCTTTTTTCGTTAATCTCAACATCAGAAATAAGAGGAATTACAATATCTTCATATATGACTGCATTAACACAGAGTTCAACTCTAAACTCCATATTACCCGAACCAGTAATTGTGTAATTTGCGGACGAAACTGTTATTATTGGGTCACATCTTAGATTAGTGTTTGGAAGATCGATAGGACAACTATACTCAAAATCAATCATCTTTTCATAAAATGAAGGTAACCCTTCGGTATCAATTGCAATTATTGAGGCTATAACTGTTCCGTTTATTTCAAGACATTTTGTGTCTAATTTTATATTCTCTACCTTAACATTACACCACATATCCGCAACAGCCGACAATGAACCGTCAGAAAACTCAAGATTTTTTTTGCAGTTAAATCTTTCATTTATTTTTCTGCATATTTTATTGATACATACATCATTTTTAATAATTTCTGCATGAAATTTTCTCGAAAATGCGTCTAGAACAACATCAATATCATTATTACAATAACACTCGCAACCTACTAAAATTTTCGCATTGACCGTGAGCGCTTTTGCTTCCCCGTTTGCATCAAGCTGAGGCTTGATTTCAAGATATACGATCTGTGCGCTCGTATCGCATTCACAACTATCGGTTATTCCCTCAATTTCTAAAATTTGACTAAAGGGTATAATTGAACGGACAGTCTGCGGTGGACAATCGATTCCAGAGCACAATATACTGAATGAAATTTCGCCCTTTATCACTACTTTGCCACTCAATATTTTACATTCTTTAACAATTGGCACTGCATCATATCTAATTACAGAGCACATATTACTTTGACTTTGAGTAAGCTCGATTTTTTCTTCAATTATCAAATATTTTTCATTGAATCCCATAGGTGTTGTTGCGGGTGCCGTCCCCCTTAGAAGCTCTATGTTTTTATCATCAATATCAGAAATTATTTCGGTTGATTTTCGTTTGATAATCTTAATGCTTATAGCAGCTGCACCATGCAAATCGATTTTACGACTTGTCACGGCACGACAATTTATATATTCACATCTTGTAGTACAGTTTAGAAGACATCCATCCGCTTCGACTCCTGTTTCGATACTTTTTGAAAATGGATACTGATACTCAAAAGAACACAGTCTTCCGTTTTC